>JBBRJB010000289.1:0-4659 GCA_038220085.1 Burkholderiales bacterium | reverse complement strand
TCTGGCCGACCATTCGCCGATCTACCTGGCGATGAAGAATGGCTACTACCAGGAGGAAGGGCTCGACCTGACGGTACTGCGAGGCAGCGGTTCCGCCGACAGCGCCAAGAAGATCGACCTCGGCCAGTCGGACGTCGGCATCTCGGATGCGCCCACCGTGCTGACCGCGATCAGCAAGGGTGCCAACCTAAAGATGGTCGCCGTGGTCTACGACAAGGCCGGCAACAACATCTTCTTTCGCAAGAGCGCCGGCATCAAGACGCCGAAGGATCTGGCAGGCAAGAAGATCGCCGTGCCGCCCGCCGATTCCCATCGGGTCCTCTGGCCGGCATTTGCGGCGATGAACGGCGTCGATCCGCAGAGCGTCACGCTGGTCAACGTCAAGCCCGAAGGCAAGCAGGCGATCGTCGCCGGCAACGAAGTCGACGGCGCTTTCGACCTCTATACGAGTTTTGCCATCTGGGAAAAGGTCCTCGGCAAGGGCGAGGTCGGCAATCTCCTGTGGGCCGACTTCGGCCTGCCGATCTACGGCCACACCTATTTCGTCAACAGCGAAACGGCCCGCAAGAATCCCAAGCTGGTCGAGCGCTTCCTGCGCGCCACCCACAAGGGCTGGCGCGATGCGAAGGCCGATCCTGCCGCGTCGATCGATGCGATGGTCGAGCAGGTGCCGGGACTGGACCGGACGACGCTGCTGGCGACGATGCCCCAGATCCTCGACCTTTGCGTCACCGAACGCTCCGCCCAGCACGGGCTTGGCTGGATCGAACCGGAGCTGATGCAGAAGACCATCGACATCACCTTTGCCAACAACAAGCCCGACAAGGCGCTGGTGCTGAACGAGGTCTTCACCAACGAATTCAGCAGCAAGATCAAGCCCTGAACGACTGAAGTAGCCACGGCGCAGGTA
Source organism: Burkholderiales bacterium (assembly GCA_038220085.1). Taxonomy (GTDB): domain Bacteria; phylum Pseudomonadota; class Gammaproteobacteria; order Burkholderiales; family Burkholderiaceae_E; genus Lautropia. Next base: position 3,749 of record JBBRJB010000289.1, on the reverse strand, counting down.
GGGACGAAGCCCGCGCTGTGGTCAAATCGACGCGCGACTTACTCCGCGCGACGCTTCCCTCCTCTCCCTCACTTTCAAGGAACAACCATGCCCGGAATCGCAACCGCGCACCCTCCCTATCGTCCATCCCTGCCCGCGCCACTACTGCTGAAGCCACGACTGATGGCGGCGCTGTTGCTGCCGTTGCTCCTGCTCCTGCTCCTGCCACTGCTCAGTCCGCTCGCGCACGCCGCGGAAATGGTCAGTGTGAACCGTCCGGAAATCAACATGCGCGCCGGACCGGGCACCCGGCACCAGGCGCTCTGGAGCCTGATCAAGGGCTATCCCCTGGAGGTGATCGGAAGCAAGGGCAAGTGGTACAAGGTTCGCGACTTCGAGAAGGACACCGGCTGGATCTACCGCCCGCTTGCCGGGAAGACCCCGCATCACATCGTCAGGGTCAAGATCGCCAACATCCGCAGCGGCCCGGGCACCCGGCACGCCATCGCCGGCAAGGCGGTGTACGGCGAGGTGCTGCGCACCATCGAGCGTCAACGCAGTTGGGTCAAGGTCGGCCAGGAAGACGGCGCCGTCGGCTGGGTGTCGCGCAAGCTGCTGTGGGGCTGGTGATCGGATGCAGGGCTGGTTATCGGCCGCGGGGCTGAACCGGCCGGAATGAACGACCGGACTCAGGCGGGACCGGTCCGGGCACGGGACGCTTCGTCACGCCCCAGACAGCGCCGGTAACGCCCTTCCACCCGCTCCGCAAACCAGGCGGTGGTGAGATTGCGGGTGATCTTCGGGCTCTTCAGTTTTATTCGCGGAACCATGGCGCGGGGCAGCGCGCGCCCTGTCTTCTTTTCCGCCAGCGCGAAGACCCGCCGGTAAAGCGGCTCCTGCTCGAACTCAACGCTGTTGCCGGCCTGCAGCGCCCGGCGGATCTCCGCGTCGCTCATCTTGAGCGACTCGCCGAGCGAGCGGGTCGCCAACTCCGTGATGCCGGGGGTCCTCGACGAGGCGCGATGATCCACCAGGTCGCCGTCGAGGACCAGGGACTCCCCGGAAGCCACGCTCACCGCGTTCTGGAAAGCGGCATTGCGGCTCGCATAGTGTCCCGCGTTGAAGTCGGCAAAGCGAAACAACTGCCGGTCATACGAAGCCGGGTAATCGAGCAGGTGGGCGATGCCGAAGTACATGCCACCATGGCGAGTGAACACCTCCTGCCGGATACTCTGCGCCGGGCTGTAGGGATACGGCCGCGAGCGGGTGTGCTCCTGGGCAAATGCGATGCTCACCTGCATCGGTCCGCCGGTGCGCACCGGGTTCCAGCGTCCGAACAGGGTCTTGCCCATCGGCACCACGCCGATCAGGTCCTCGAAGGTATCGCTCAGCTCCTGCTCGGTGCCGGCGGCATCGATGCGCTGGCTGTAGCTGCGTCCATCGGGCGAGTCGATCTTGAGCGCGGACCGCGCCACGACCGCCGGAATGCCCAGCCTGCCGGCCCGATCCTCGATCTCCTTCCAGGCCATCTTCGACAGGCCAGGCACCGATGGATTGACTTGAAAACCCGACTCCTGCTCGGTCACGGCCAGCACGGTGCATACCCGGTCGGCAGTCGGCACGAGCTTCAGGGCGGTGAAAGCGGCGTAGATGTCGGTGGCCCAGCCGGCGCGATCCAGTGTACGCGGCGGCAGCAGGCGGGTGATCAATGCGTGGCTTTCAGCCGGGCTCGGCGTCCGCTCCAACGGCGGGTCGGCCGTCATGCAGGCGCTCAGCGACATGGCACAAACCAGCGCGGCGGATGCCGGACGACCCCGGCGGCATGCTCTGAAAAACGATATGGACAAGGATATGGACAAGAACCTGACAAGGATCTGAACAACGATGAAAGGCCGGCACGCCGGTTGCTCATCGGCTCCGGCCCGGATCGCCAGGGCCCGGATCGCCTATTATGGCTAAGACGACAGCAACCCATTGAGAGCAACCCACGTGCCGACCCGCCCCGCTCCGCCCAGGACCCTGCCACTGGCCATGCTGCTGCTGGCGATGCTGACGGGATGCGCCAGCACCCTCGACACGCAGGTCACCACCTTTCATCGCATTGCCGACGGACTGGCAGGTCAGCGGTTCGTCATCAAGCCCACCCCCGCGCAGCGGGACAGCCTGGAGTTCGACAACTACGCGGGATTCGTGCGCGAAGCGCTCACCGAAAAGGGGCTGGTGCCGGCGGCCACCGGCCCCTCGGACCTGGGCGTCGCCATCAGTTACTCGGTGTCGGGAGGTCCGGTTGCAACCGAGAGCGGGACTACCGGCCAGGTCGGATTCGGTGTGGGCTCTGGTGGCTTCTCGGTCGGAACATTCGGCATCGGGATCGGCATTCCGATCGGCGGCGCCGGGCGCCCGGCCGACTCCGGCGCCTACCGCCGCTCCCTCAAGATCGAGATCGACCGGCTTGCCGACGGCGCGGTGAAGCAGGCGCCGGGCGGGACCGCGGACCCGGAAGGTCGCGCCCGCGTTTTCGAGGCGCAAGCCATCAGCGAAGGACCCTCGGCCTCCCTGGCACCGGTCATCCGCCCGATGGTCCGGGCGATTTTCCAGGATTTCCCCGGCGACAGCGGCAAGACCCGGATCGTGCGGGTGCCGGTCGACGAAACGCAGTAGGTCACCGGTCTGTCGGCGCGAGGCTTCTTCCAGGGGCCCCAGGCGCACAGCCATGCGTGACCGGACTCGCCGCGGCGTTGCGGTCGGGCACGGGCCGTGCTCCGGCATGGCTCGACCTGAAATTCCAATCGGAGAGTTCATGAGCGCGAAAGACAATATCCCTGTCAAAGGCGGCAATCAAGGCGAAGGGGACCGCGAATCTGCGCGCCGCTACAACGCCGACGTGAAGGAGTTCGTGCAGTCCGGCAAGGTGGACGAAGCGGCCCAGCGCGCCGGCGAGCAGGATCCGGCGGAAGGGAAAGCGGCCGAGCAAGCCGGCAAGGACCGTGCCAAGGAGTTCGAACCGGCTGAAACCCCGGTCACCAAGAAGCACGATTGAAGGTTTGATCAGGTTGACGGGCAGCCCCCAAAGGTTGCCCGTGTGGAAGCTCGCTCTCAATCGATCTTGGCGCCCACCTGCTTGACGATCTTGTCGATGGCGATCACCTCGCTCTGGAGGAAGCGCCCGAGTTCCTCGGGAGTGCTGACCGCCGCGTCGGTGCCGATCGCGAGGAACTTCTGCTTGACCTCAGGCAGCGCCATCGCCTTGACGATCTCGGCGTTGAGGCGCTGGATGACGGCGGGCGGCGTACCCGCGGGCGCCACGACCGCCTGCCAGGTGGCCACGTCGAACCCCGGCAGGCCGCTTTCGGCGACCGTCGGCAGGCCCGGCACCGTCTCCGATCGCTTGGCGGTCGTGACGGCCAGCGCACGCAGGCGGCCGGCCTTGACGTAGGCCATGACGTCCGAGGCATTGGCGAACATCACCTGCGCGATGCCGCCCAGCATGTCCTGCACCGCGGGCACGCCGCCCTTGTAGTGCACGGTCGTCCACTCGATCCCCGCCTTGAGCTTGAACATCTCGCCGGACAGGCGGGTGAGCGTGGCCGCGCCGGGCGATGCCATGTTGAGCTTGCCGGGATTCTGTCTTGCGTAGCTGATCAGTTCGTCGATGCTCTTCACCGGCAACTCGGCGTTGACTACCACGACGATCGGGACGCTCGCGACCATCGACACCGGCGCGAAGTCCTTGGTCGGGCTCCAGCTCAGGGTCGGGAAGAACGCGGGGC
>JBBRJB010000288.1:0-4670 GCA_038220085.1 Burkholderiales bacterium | reverse complement strand
CCATTGGCCTCGTTGTGCTTCTGCGAATAGCTGACCAGGTCGTGCAGGGTGAATCCATCGTGCGCGGTCACGTAGTTGATGCTGGCCTGGGGGAGCCTTCCGCCATGGCGAAAGAGATCGTCCGACCCCGCCACGCGGTGCGCCATGTCGCCGCGGTAGGCGCCCTTGCTGATCCAGAAAGAACGCACCGAATCGCGGAACCGGTCGTTCCACTCCGACCAGCCGGGAGGAAACCGGCCGGCCTGGTAGCCGTCGCTGCCGATATCCCAGGGTTCGGCGATCAGCTTGACTCGCCCGAGTACCGGGTCCTGGCGAATGGCGTGGAAGAATGCCGCCTCGCAGTCGAAGGCTGCGTCGGCGCCGCCATGTGGGCGCCCGTGGCGGCCGAGGGTCGCGGCGAGGTCGAATCGGAAACCGTCCACATGCATCTCGGTGACCCAGTAGCGCAGGGAGTCCATCACCAGCTGCAGCACCCGGGGATGCCCCAGGTTCAGGCTGTTGCCTGTACCGGTGTAGTTCTCGTAGAGGCCCGGCGCGGACTTCCTCAGGTGGTAATACGAGCGGTTGTCCAACCCGCGCATCGACAGGGTGGGACCGCGATGGTCCCCTTCTGCCGTATGGTTGTAGACCACGTCGAGGATTACTTCGATACCGGCACGGTGCAGTTCGCGCACCATGGTCTTGAATTCGAGGGTCGCATCCTGACGGGCAAACCGGCAATCGGGCGCGAAGAAGCCAATGCTGCTGTAGCCCCAGTAGTTCACCAGCCCCTTGAGAGCGAGCGGTTGCTCGCTCAACGCCTGGTGCACCGGCAGCAGGCTCACGGCGGTGATTCCCAGCCGTTTCAGGTGGGCGATTGCAGCCGGCGAACAGAATCCCTCGTAGGTTCCCTGCAGGGCCGGGGGCACCTCCGGATGCAGGCGGGTGAATCCCTTGACATGCACCTCGTAGAGCACCGACTGGTCCAACGGTCTCGCCGGTGACTGAACGCCCTGCCAATCGAACCGGCCGGTCGAGCCGTTGCTGCCGGGACAACTGCCGTCGCCCTGGTCCGTCAGCGTCACCACCGACTTGAACATGGAGCGCGCATTGTCCTGCCCGGCGTGCTCCGTATCGTCCAGGTGCGCCTCGGTCCAGCGGAAGTCCCCCACGAACCGGCGCGCATAGGGGTCGAGCAGCAGCTTGTTCGGATTGAAACGCAGTCCGCGCTCGTGATCGATCGGACCCCACACCCGGTACCCGTATACCAAGCCCTCGCCGGCACCCGGCAGGTGTCCGTGCCAGACGCCGTCGGTGTGTTCGACCAGTTCATGGCGGGCCTGCTCACGCTCGCCCCGCGCGTCGAATATGCACACGATCACCCTGCTCGCGTGCTCTGAAAAGACGGCGAAGTTGACGCCGTCCGCGCTGCAATTGGCCCCCAGCGGCCAGGGACTGCCCGGCGCGAGCGGCCCCGGCTGCGCCGCTGTCGCGGCCTGTGCGACGAGTGCCGGGTCGGCACGCATCGCGACGTCTGCGGACCCGCCTTCGCTGCCGGAAATACTCTCGCTCATATCGACAGAGGCTTCACGTTCCATATGCGTGAGGCGTACTCCCGGATCGTGCGGTCGCTGGAGAAGGGGCCCATGCCGGCCACGTTGAGTGCGGCGCATCGGTTCCATGCGTCCGGGTTCGCGAACAAGGTGTCCACCCTGGCATGCGTGGCGACATAGTCGGCGAAGTCGGCCAGCAGCAGGTAGGTATCCTGCTTCAGCAGCGAGTCCACGATCGGGCGAAAACGGGTTCGATCGTCAGGCGAGAAGTAGCCGCTGCCGATCTGGTCGATCACCTGCTTGAGCGAGGCGTTCTCTTCGTAGTATCGCATCGGGTCATAGCCATGCGCCTTGATCCTCGCGACGTCGGCTGTCCGATGGCCGAAGATGAAAATATTGTCCGCGCCGACGTTGTCGTGAATCTCGATGTTGGCACCATCCATCGTGCCGATGGTGAGCGCGCCGTTGAGCGCAAGCTTCATGTTGCCGGTGCCCGAGGCCTCGGTGCCTGCGGTCGATATCTGTTCGGACAGGTTGGCTGCGGGCATGATGATTTCGGCAGCCGAGACGCTGTAGTTGGGCACGAAAACCACCTTGAGCCTGTCGTTCAAGCGGGGATCGTGGTTGATCTTCACCGCCACGTCGTTGATCAGCTTGATGATCAGCTTGGCCATCCGGTAGGCCGAGGCAGCCTTGCCGGAGAAAATGAAGGTACGCGCAACCCAGTGCGCGTCCGGGTTGGCCACCATCGCGTTGTATCGGTGGACGATGTGCAGGAGATTCAGGAGTTGACGCTTGTATTCGTGAAAGCGCTTGACCTGGACGTCGAACATCGATGCCGGGTCCAGCACCACGCCGCCGCGCTCCAGCACCCAGTCGGAAAACCGGGCCTTGTTGCGGTTTTTCGCCTGGGCGAAGGCCTCGATGAAAGCCGGGTCCGCGACATGACTACGCAGTCCGCCGAGTTGCTCCAGGTCGGTGCGCCATTGCGGCCCGATCCGGCTGTCGATCAGCGCTGACAGGTCGCGGTTGGCATTGGCCAGCCAGCGCCGCGGCGTGATGCCGTTGGTCACGTTGCAGAAGCGGCCGGGAAAGATCCGGGCGAAATCCGCGAAGATGGTCTCGACGATCAGGTTGCTGTGAAGCTGCGACACGCCGTTGACCTTGTGGCTGGCAACCACGCTCAGGTATGCCATCCGGATCCGCCGCTCCCCTGTTTCGTCGATCAGGGATACGCGACGCTGCAGATCGGGATCGTCGCCGTGGCGCGCACGGACGTCGTCGAGGAATCGCCGGTTGATCTCCAGGATGATTTCCATGTGCCGGGGGAGCACGCTGCGCATCATGCCGACCGGCCACGTCTCCAGGGCTTCAGGCATCAAGGTGTGGTTCGTGTAGGAGAACACCTGCGTGCATTGCGCCCAGGCATCGTTCCACGGGATGCGATGGACATCCACCAGCAGCCGCATCAATTCCGGTACGGCAATGGCCGGGTGGGTGTCGTTCAGATGGATCGCCACCTGCTGGGACAACTCGTTGAAGCGCGCGTGGTTGTGCATGTAGCGCCGCAGCAGGTCCTGCAACGATGCGCTGACGAAGAAGTACTCCTGGCGCAGGCGCAGTTCGCGCCCCTGATGACTGGAATCGTCAGGATACAACACCCGCGTGACGTTCTCCGACTGGTTCTTGCTGGCCACCGCCCGCATGTAGTCGCCCTGATTGAACATCGCAAGGTCCAGGCTCTGCGAGGCCTTGGCGTGCCACAGGCGCAGGGTGTTGACGGCCTTGGTGCCATACCCCGGCACGATCGTGTCGTAGGCCATGGCCAGCACCTGCTCGGTGTCGACCCAGCGCGCGCCTTCATCGCCGTCGTGCTGCACCACACCGCCGAAGTGGATCGGAAAAGTGACCTGGGGGCGGGGAAACTCCCACGGATTGCCGTTCCTGAGCCAATCGTCGGGTTGCTCGACCTGATAGCCGTTGTGGATATGCTGGGCGAACATGCCGTAGTCGTAACGGATGCCGTAGCCGTAACTGGGCAGGCCGACGGTCGCCATCGAGTCCAGGAAACAGGCAGCAAGCCGGCCGAGGCCGCCGTTGCCGAGGCCGGGATCGGGCTCCTGCTCGCGGGCCTCGTTGATATCGAGCCCCGACTCCAGCAGGGTCTGGGCGAGTTCGTCGTAGAGTCCGGTCGACATCAGGGCGTTGGTCAATGTGCGCCCGACCAGGAACTCCATGGACAGGTAGTAGACGCGCTTCGACTTCTGCTCGTACTGCTTGCGGGTGGTTTCCATCCAGCGCTCGACCATCCGGTCGCGCGCAACCTGAGCGAGCGCGGCATACCAGTCGGCCTGGGTGGCCGTGGTGGGATCCTTGCCGATGGAATACAGGAGCCGGTTCGCTACCGCGTGGCGCAGGGAATCCGGATCGTTATGGTTGACTGGATCAAGACGGAAGTTTTCGACGACGACACGATGGGGCATGAAGATTGGGCTTTGAGTCAATCCGTCATTTTCACCCGATGTGCAGCGAATTACTATTCGCGGGGGACGGACGCGCCGATCCGGCGGCCGCAGTTGTTGCGTTGTTGCACACAGGCTTGCGCTAAGGGTGGTTAGCGAGTGGTGAATGTAACTGAACGCCTGACTACTGGCCCTGCTTGGGTGCAGTCGGCGTGGGAGCGCTGTCGCCGGATCCGGGAGACGAGGGCCCGATGGCAGGCGCAGGACCCGGGGCGGCGGCAGGACCGATGGCCGGGCCGACCGCAGGCCCCGCCACTACCGGTTTCGCGTAGACCACATCGCGCAGGTAGAGCGACAGCGATGGCACGTAGGTGATGACCGCCAGGCAGGCGACGATCACCGACACGAATCCCAGCAGGTGCTTGATGATCTTGTCGAGCGAAATCTTCGCCACGGCGCAGGCCGCGAACAGGTTCACGCCGAACGGCGGGGTGATCATCCCGAGCGCGAGGTTGACGACCATGATGATGCCGAAGTGCACCGGATCGATGTCGAAGTGCATGCCCACCGGAACCAGGATCGGCGCGAGCACGATGATGGCCGCCGACGTCTCGATGAACATTCCGATGAAGAACAGGGCGACATTGACGCCGAGCAGGAACCAGGCGGGCGACTG
>JBBRJB010000287.1:0-4672 GCA_038220085.1 Burkholderiales bacterium | reverse complement strand
CTGGAGTCATGTATGACCGTAAGCGGAGACTCGGCACTGTTGCTGGCCGTGCTCGGAATAGAACTGTTCGCGGCCGCGGCTTTCCTTTCGGTACCGGTCATCATTGCGATCCTGTGGCGCCGGCGGCCGTACCTGCCCGAGCCCAAGCTTCTCTGGCTGCTGGGACTGTTCGTCGCCCTGGTCGGCGTCAGCCATCTCCTGGACGCCCTCGGGCAGATCAATCCGCAGCAGATCGTCGGACGGGTGGTCAAGGTCGGCACCATCCTCACCTCGCTGGCCGCGCTGGTGCTCGTCTACCCGGCGGCGCGGCGCCTGCTCGCGATGCCGTCGCGCCAGCTGCTGGAAGTGGCGAACACGGAACTCGCGACCCAGTTCGAGCGTGCGAAGCGCGCCAACGAAGTCGTCGCGTTGTCGGAGGCCCGTTACCGGCTGCTCGTCGATACCGCGTCCGAGGGGATCTGGATCCTCGATCGCATCGGCAGGATCACCTTCTCCAACCCGCGAATCAGCGAAATGCTCGGCTACAGCCCCGAAAAACTGAAGAGCATGACGCTGCTGGACCTGGTGCCTGAAGCCGACCGGCCGGCCGTGGTCGACGCCTTGCAACGCCATCGCCGCGGCCTGGCCGTGCGGGGTGCACGCCAGCTGCGCAGGGCCGACGGCAACCTGCTGCCGGTGCACATGTCCAGCAGTCCGATGATGGACAAGGGCGAGTTTGCCAGCATCCTCGGCGTGGTCACCGACCTGTCGGAACAGATGGTCGCCCACGAGGAACTGCAGAGCCTCGCTGCGGAACTGGAGGACCGGGTCACCCAGCGTACCCAGGCCTATCGCGAAACCGCCGCGCAGCTCGCCGCCACGCTGGAAATCAGCCGCTTCCAGTCGCGCAACTACGGCCTGCTGCAGGAGATGGCGGACATGCTGCAGTCCTGCGCCTCGCCGTTGGAAGCGGCCCGCGTTGCCGGCGATTTCGCGGTCAAGCTGTTCGATGCCGACGCGGGAAGCATCTACACCCTCCAGCAGGAGAGCGAGGGGTTCGCCGCCCTGTACACCTGGGGCAATGCCAGCGAGTCGGCCGATCAGGTGGTGATCGACGACTGCTGGGCGCTGCGCCAGAACAAGACCTATCCGCATTCCGTCAACCAGTTCACCCTGCGCTGCAACCACCTGCGCCTCAGTCCGGATCGCCATACGTGCTGCCTGCCGATGTACGCCCACGGCCAGGCGACCGGCCTGATCAACCTGCGGCGGGCGGCGCCTTTCGTCACGGGCGACGTCGAAACCTCGGCGGAGCTGGAGAAGGTGGCGCACCTGTTCGCCGCCAACACCGCCCAGTTCCTGGCCAACCTCGCCCTGCGCCGCAGCCTGGAGCAGCAGTCCCTGCGCGACCCTCTGACCAATCTCTTCAATCGCCGCTACTTCAACGAGCAACTGGCGATCGAGTTCGAACGAGCCAACCGTTCGCGCACGCCCGTGGCGCTGCAGATGGTCGACATCGACCACTTCAAGCGCATCAACGATCGCTTCGGCCACGACGCCGGCGACCGGGTCCTGCGGATGGTGTCCGAAATCCTGGCGCAGAATGCCCGGTCCGGCGACATCGTCTGCCGCTGGGGCGGCGAGGAGTTCCTGATCCTCATGCCCGGCTCCAACGCGGCGACCGCCAAGCGCCGCGCCGACGAAATCCGCGCCCGCATCAACGACCAGATCGAGATCGTCGGCGGCACGCGGGTGAGCGTCTCGATCGGGGTCGCCTCGTATCCCGAACACGCCTCCGATCCCGACAGCCTGATCGAGGTCAGCGACCGCGCCCTCTACGGCGCCAAGGGCGCCGGCCGCAATCGGGTGACGGTCGCCGTGGCAATGAGCTGAAAGCCGTCGGGATCGTGACGGGCGTCGCCACACTGCCCCCCTCCCTGAGTTTCATCCAGCGCGACTGGCTCAGCTCGAACCACCTGCTCGGACGCAGCCCAACGGCCAACGTACTGGTCGACAGCGGCTACAGCTCGCGGCGCGAACTCACGCTGCAACTGATCGGCCATGCCCTCGGGGACGCCGGATTGCACCGGATCGTCAATACCCACACCCATTCGGACCATGTCGGCGGCAACGCCGCGCTCAAGGCGCGCTATCGCTGCCGGATCACGATCCCGCTGCGCGAGCGCGAGGCAATCGCCCGTTGGCAGGAGGAGAAGCTGCACTACGGCACCCTCGGCCAGGCCTGCGACCGTTTCGACGCCGACGACTGGTTCGACCACGGTGACCTGCTCGAGATCGGCGGCCTGCCCTGGCAGGCCCTCGGCTCTCCCGGCCACGACATGGACTCGCTGCTGCTCTACCAGCCCGATCACCGCATCCTGGTGTCTGCAGACGCACTCTGGGAAGATGGCTTCGGCGTCATCTTCCCGGAATTCTTCGGGGAAGCCGGCTTTGCCGCCCAGGCGGCCACCCTGCAGATGCTCGAGTCGCTCGACGTCGCCATCGTCGTTCCGGGTCATGGTCCTCTGTTCTGCGACTACCGCCAGGCACTCGCGCGTGCCCGCCGGCGCCTCGCCCATTTCCAGTCCCAGCCTGAGCGTCATGCCCTGCTCGCGCTGAAAGTGGGACTGTCGTTCATGCTGCTCGACCGGCAGCGCCTGCTCCTTCGTGACCTGGAAGTCAGCTACGGCGAGCTACCCCTGATCCGGCGGATCAACCGGCAGTACTTCGGAAAGACCGCCGCCGCGATCACTCGCGAGGTGGTCGATGCCTTGCTTGCCGCAAAAGCGGCGAGCCTCGCCGAGGGTTGGCTGGTCGCCGGCAGCATCAGCCCGCCGTCCAGCCCCCGTCGATGAGCAGCGACGACCCGGTCATGAGGGACGAGGCGTCGGATGCCAGGAAGACTGCCGCGCCCATGAGATCTTCCACCGTGCCGACCCGGCCGAGCTTGATACGGGCCAGCACCGTTGCCCTGAAATTCTGGTCGTTGAGGGCGGCCCGCGTCATGTCGGTCTCAATGAAGGTCGGGCAGAGGCTGTTGACCCGGATGCGATCCGGCGCCAGTTCCACGGCCATCGCCTTGGTCATGCCCTCGAGGGCGAACTTGGTGAGGGTGTAGATCGAACGGCCGGCGGCTGCCACGTGCCCCGCCTGCGACGAGACGTTGATGATCGAACCGGCGACCCCGGCATCGATCATCCGCAGGGCCACCGTCTGCGCCATGAAATAGGCTGCGCGGACGTTCAGCCGCATCAATGCGTCGAAGTCTTCCTCGGTAGCCTCGACGAACGGCCGGGGCCGATTGCTGCCGGCATTGTTGACCAGCACGTCGAATGCCGGCATTGCGCCGATCACGCGCCGAACCTCATCGACGTTGACCACATCCAGCGCAAACGCTTCGGCCATGCCGCCGCCTGCACGGATCCCCTGCGCGGCCGCCTCGACCTCGGATCCGGTCCGGGCACACAGGGTCACCGCGGCACCAGCCTCGGCAAGCGCCGCTGCCAGGGCCAGGCCGATACCGCGGCCGGCGCCGGTCACCAGGGCACGCTTGCCGTCGAGGCGGAAGCTGGGCGTCGATGGAATCATCGGATTCTCCACTTGTCCTTGCCCGGCCATCCCATCAGCGCGACCAACGAAGCGGCGTTGATGACCGAACCGCCTCCGGCCTTCACCAGTTCCGGAATGCCATGACGACAGACCAGCCAGGTGCCGAGCAGATCGAGCTTGATGTCACTTCTTCACCAGCGGGCACGTTGTCTCGGACAGCTTTCGAAAGGCCGTTTCCGCGGGGATGGTGGCGAGGACCTTGTAGTAATCCCATGGATACTTCGACTCCTCCGGCGACTTGACCTCTACCAGGTACATGTCATGGATCATCCGTCCGTTGGGAAGCAGCTTGCCGCCGCGGGCGAACATGTCGTCTACCGGCATCTCACGCATCTTCTCCAGCACCTTGGCCTGATCCTTGGTCCCAGCCGCCTTCACGGCCTTCAGATAATGGAGGACGCCCGAATAGACGCCGGACTGCGCCTCGCCCGGCATCTTGTTCATCCGCTCGAAGAACCGCTTGGCGAAGTCCCGGGTCTTGTCGTCCATATCCCAGTAGAACGGCACCAGGAACTGAAGCCCCTGCATGTCCTTGAGCCCCAGCGCGTTGATGTCGGTGATGAAGGTCAGCAGGCTGGTCATCCTCTGGCCGGACTCCCGCAGACCGAATTCCCGGCCCTGCTTGATCGCCGTGACGGTATCGTTGCCACCGCTGGCCAGCGCGACGATCTTGGCCTTGGTTCCCTGGGCCTGCAGCAGGAACGAGGAAAAATCCATCGTTGCCAGCGGATGCCTGACAGCTCCGACCACCTTGCCCCCGTGCGCCGCGACCGCTTCGCGCATGGCCTTCTCCATACTGTGACCGTAGGCGTAGTCGGCCACCAGAAGGAACCACGTATCGTAGCCGAGCTCGATCAGCGCCTTGGCAGCCGCCTGCGTCTGTGAATAGGTGTCGAAAGTCCAGTGCAGGCCCGACCCGGTGCAGGAATCCTCGGTGAGGCGATCGGTGGCCGCACTTGCGTATATCGCGATCTTGCCCTTGTCCTTCACCAGGCTGGCGACAGCAAGCGCGATGCCGGAGTTCGGCACATCGAGGATCACGTCGACGCCTTCGCGGTCTAGCCATTGGCGAGCGAGACTGAGC
>JBBRJB010000286.1:0-4673 GCA_038220085.1 Burkholderiales bacterium | reverse complement strand
TGGAATCTGATATGGCAAACAGGCTTGGCCACCGCCTGCAGCGCATGCGGCAACAGAGCTGGAAGAAACCGATCCGCCAGTTGCTCAACGATCACCCTTCAATGCAGCGCAATGTGGCGCTCGATTGCGGCTGGGGCAGGCTGCTGTTCGCGCAGACGTTCGACTCGTCCGCGTCGCTGGTCGACGCCCTCGGCGCGGAGGGCCCGCGCCGTCGCGACATCGCGTTCTATATCCGTGAACCGCATGTGATGCTGGCCCAGGCGCCGCAGGAGGTCTTTCTCGATCCCTCGCACACCTACCGGATCAACCTGTCCACCTACCGGTCTCATCACCGGCAGGCCCGTGGGTTCGTGATCCGGCGCCTGGTGTCGCGCGCCGACGCGGTTGCCATCAACCGGATCTATGCCTCGCGGGGTATGGTCCAGGTCGACCCTTCCTTTTTCTGGGAGAAGCGGGACAACCGGGCGCTCAGCTACTGGCTGGCCGCGGACGAGTCCACCGGTGAAGTGATCGGCACCGTCACCGGGATCGACCACAACCGGGCCTTCGGCGATCCCGAAAGCGGCGCTTCTCTGTGGTGCCTCGCGGTGGATCCCCAGGCGCTCTTTCCGGGTGTCGGCGAAGAATTGGTGCGACGGCTTACGGAGCACTACAAGGCTCGCGGCGCGGCATTCATGGACCTGTCGGTACTGCATGACAACGACCAGGCGATCGCGCTGTACGAGAAACTGGGGTTCGTGCGCGTCCCGATCTTCTCGGTCAAGCGCAAGAATCCGATCAACGAGCGATTCTTCGCCACGCCGCCGGAATATTACGGCGACCTGAATCCATATGCGCGCATCATCATCGACGAAGCCCGCCGCCGGGGTATCGGCGTCGAGGTCACCGATGCGGCGGGCGGCTTCTTTCGCCTGTCCCACGGCGGCCGCTCGATCCATTGTCGCGAAAGCCTTTCGGAACTCACGTCCGCCGTCGCCGTCTCGATCTGCGACGACAAGGCTGTCACGATCAGGACAGTCGGCAAGGCGGGAGTCGAGGTCCCGGCGCAGATCGACGCCGGCAGCGACCCTGGCGCGATCCAGGAATTCGTCGAGCGCCATGGCAGCGTCGTCGTCAAGCCGGCTCGGGGCGAACAGGGCCGGGGCATCGCCGTCGGCCTCAAGGTAGCCGGCGAGATCGCCAAGGCAGTGGAAGTCGCCCGCACCGTGTCCGATCGGGTGCTGCTGGAGTCCTGTTTCGAAGGCGAGGATCTGCGCCTGGTGATCATCGACTTCAAGCTCGCGGCGGCGGCGATCAGGCGTCCGCCTTCCGTCGTCGGCGATGGCGAGCATGACCTGCGCACGCTGATCGAGCGGCAGTCGCGCCGGCGCGAGGCCGCCACCCAGGGCGAGAGCCGGATCCCCATCGATGCGGAAACCGAACGTTGCGTGGCGGCGGCAGGACTGACATTGGACAGCGTCCCGGAGCCCGGGCGGCACATCGTCGTGCGCAAGACGGCAAACCTGCATACCGGCGGCTCGATCCACGACGTCACCGAGGCGGTGCATCCGCGGCTGGTCGATGCCGCCTGCCGCGTTGCCCGGGCAATCGACATCCCGGTCGTCGGCGTCGACTTCATGATCAAGTCGCCCACGGATCCGGATTACGTCTTCATCGAGGCCAACGAAAGGCCCGGACTCGCCAATCATGAGCCCCAGCCGGTGGCGGAGCGTTTCGTGGATCTGCTGTTCCCGCAGTCGCTGCCTCCCGGCTTGCGTCACCGCTCGGCAGGCAATAACGCGTCGGTACGGGAAGGCCGCTGGCCAGTCACAGGAGAATCCGCCGCATGAGGCTCACTATCAATGTCGAATACCTCGCTGAGCAACTGCACAAGCTGCTGTCCATCGCCAGTCCCAGCGGCTATACCGACTCGGTGGTCCGCTACTGCACGGAGGAGCTTCAGCGGCTCGGCCTGAAGCCCGAATTGACGCGGCGGGGCGCAATCCGCGCCATCCGCCCGGGCGCCGAGCGAGCGGCGGCGCGGGCAGTCGTTTCCCACCTCGATACGCTGGGCGCACAGGTCAAGCGAGTGCAGCCCAACGGCCGACTCGAACTGGTGCCCATCGGGCACTGGTCTTCGCGCTTCGCCGAGGGCGCCCGCGTCACGCTTTTCTCGGAGAAGGGCTTTTATCGCGGCACCATCCTGCCACTGAAGGCCTCGGGTCATACCTTCAACAAGGAAGTGGACACCCAGCCGGTCAGCTGGGAACACATCGAATTGCGGGTTGACGCTTACACGCGGTCGGTCGAGGAAACCCGCGCGCTCGGCATCGACATCGGCGATATCGTCGCCATCGACCCGCAGCCGGAATTTCTCAGCAACGGTTTCATCGTTTCGCGCCACCTGGACAACAAGGCCGGCGTGGCCTCGATGCTCGCGGCATTGGAAGCGATGCAGCGCGAGCACGCCGCGACACCGGTCGATACCCACTGGCTGTTCACGATCAGCGAGGAAGTGGGTGTGGGTGCGTCGTCGATCCTCACCCCGGATGTGGCATCGCTCGTCGCCGTCGACAACGGCACCTCCGCCACCGGTCAGAACTCCTCGGAGTTCGGAGTGACCATCGGCATGGCGGATCAGACCGGGCCCTTCGATTACCACCTCACCCTCAAGCTGGTGAAGTTGTGCCGGGAGTTCGAGATCCGCTTTCAGAAGGATGTTTTCCGCTATTACCGCTCGGATTCCGCGTCGGCGGTGGAGGCCGGTAACGACGTCCGCACCGCGCTGGTCACCTTCGGTATCGACGCTTCGCACGGCTACGAGCGCATCAACATCCATGCGCTGCGCTCGCTTGCTGAACTGCTGACCGTCTATGTGACGAGTCCGGTGGAGATCCGGCGGGATGCCGAAGAGATGGCCGGACTCAAGGGATTCACCCAGCAGCCGATGCAGGAGGCCAGCCAGCCGGAGGTGGCGGCGACCTCAGGCCTCGACGGCTGACGGGGAGGGTTGCCCGGCGCGCCGGCGCAACTGCACGTATCGCAGAATCGCGGCATAGGCCGAGACCGCCAAGGCGGTTTCGACCCAGCCGAGGGTTGACGACAGGCCGCGATCGGTCATGCCTCGGACCACGCCCTCGCACAGATAGACCAGGATCAGCATCGACCACAACTGGTAGTGGCGGATGCGGCCCAGCCAGAATGCGGGCAGGACCAGGGCCAGCGGCAGTACCTTGAGTGCCAGCAACGAGCCCCCGGGACGCAGTGGAGCCAGCACGGTTTCCCAGGTGAAACCCAGGACGACCAGCGCGAGGCCGAGAGCGACGGTGGCGATGCGCAGCCGGGTGAGCGATGCAGCCTGGGCGCGCGATTCGGGGGTCTGGGGCATGCTGCAACGGTAACATAGGCGCCGGTCGGACTTCGGCGAGAACAGGTTGGTCAACGGCAGGGTGGGACGGCAGCGCGCGCAGGTCGGGCCGGACGCGGTGAAGGGCGCCGGTAAAGGCGGCACGGCCAGATGAAAGCGGGGCAGGCCTGGCAGCGTTTCATCGGACTGAGGCGTCCCACCGGGCATCGACTATGGCTGGTGATGCGCGCCATGGCGCGCCAGGCGCTCGGGTTGGAGTTCCTGGAATCCGCCGCCAGCCTGGCTTTCCTTTCGCTGGTGGCCATCGTCCCGATCGCTTCGCTCGGCCTGCTGGTCATCGCGTCGGTGCCGGCCTTTGCCGACGTGCGCGAGCAACTGCAGGCGGTGCTGGCGGCGAATCTGCTGCTGCCGCAGGTTGCCGACACCGTGCTCAGCTACGTCAATCAGTTCGCCGCCGGCGCCGCGCGACTGTCCCTGGTCGGAACCTTGTTCTTCTTCATCACCGCGCTGGGCACCATGCTCGCCGTCGAGGATGCGTTCAACCGCATCTGGCGAAGCGCGCGGCGCCGGTCCTTGTTTCACCGGCTCGGCATGTACTGGGCCGCGCTGACGGCGGGGCCGCTGCTGCTGGCGGCGGTGGTTGCCGTCAACCTGCGCATCGACGCCGCGTTCGGCGGCAGTGGACTCGCGTTCGATCTCGGCATTCCCCACTGGGTGCCCTGGCTGTTGACGACAATCCTGCTGACGCTGGCCTATCGACTGATTCCCAATCGTCCGGTGCGCAACCGCCATGCGGTAATCGGCGCAGCGGTGGCGGCCCTGCTGCTGGAAGGCCTGAAGGGGGCAATGACGCTGTACGTCACGTCGTTCCCGACCTACGAGATCGTGTACGGCGCCTTCTCGGTGCTGCCGGTCTTCCTCTTCTGGCTCTATGCCGTGTGGATTTTCGTGCTGCTGGGTGCCTTGCTCGCCGCCAATCTCGGCTTCGCCGACATCGACGGGATCGTCATTGCCGGCCCGGCGGCGGAATTCGAGCGGGCACGCAGCATCCTGTCGCGGATCGTGGCGAGGGGGCCGGGCGACGGCATCCAGGTCAGCGAGATCGGCGTGCTGTTCGGCCACAGCGCCCAGGTCGCGGACCGTGTGGGCGCGGCCCTGGCCCGCCTCGGCTACATCATCCGGGTCTGGCCGGTGTCCTCGCGGGCGCCCGCCAACCATGTCTGGTCGGAGCGCTGGCTCGCGTCGCCGTCGCTGCCGACGATGTCGCTGCGGGCGCTCCATGACGATATCTGGCTGCGCGGCCGGCTGCTGGATACCCGTGCCGACC
>JBBRJB010000285.1:0-4673 GCA_038220085.1 Burkholderiales bacterium | reverse complement strand
CTCGACAGGAGCGCCGTTTCAAAGCGCTTGGCGAATCCGACTCTGGAAGACTATCCTAGCAATCGACAGGGCGATTGTCGACCACGATGTCGACAGCCATCGACCTGGCACTGAACTGTTATGGCCCGTAATTTGCTCATCTCACCGGCATGGCAGGTCGTTGAACACGCCATGCACCACCTGGGAGCGGAACTCGATTGTCAACAGTATCGTCGCCAAGTAAACGCCAACACGCGCGTCATTGCGGTGCAAATTGGCATCGGCCCGGATGAAGATCCCGCCTCTCGACCTGGTCCTGCGCAATGCCCGGGTGGCCACTGCCAGCGATTGCTTCGAATCGGACATCGGCATCCGCGACGGCCGCATCGCGCTGCTGGGGCGCGACCTGCCCGGCGCATCCCGGGAAATCGACGCAGCCGGCCGGGTCGTGACTCCCGGCGGGGTCGATGCTCACTGCCACCTCGACCAGCCGATGCCGCCGCCGGCGCGCATGGCCGACGACTTCGACACCGGGACCCGGGCGGCAGCCTGCGGCGGCACCACGACGGTGATCCCGTTTGCGGCCCAGGCAAAGGGGCAGTCGCTGCGAGAAGCAGTCGCGGATTACCACCGCCGGGCCGATGGCCGGGCTCACGTCGACTACGCGTTTCACCTGATCGTCAGCGACCCGACCGAGCAGTTGCTGAAAGAGGACCTGCCGGCACTGATCACCGAGGGATACACGTCGTTCAAGATCTACATGACCTACGCGGATCTCCAACTGGATGACGGCCAGATCCTCGACCTGCTGGCGGTGGCGCGTGCGCACGGCGCCATGGCCATGATCCATGCGGAGAATGCGGACTGCATCGAATGGCTGACGCGGCGCCTCGAAGCCGCCGGTCAGACCGCGCCCCGTTTTCACGCGGATTCCCGCCCGATGCTGGTCGAGCGCGAAGCGACGCACCGGGCGATCGCCCTGTCGCAACTGGTCGACGTGCCGGTGATGATCGTGCACGTCTCGGGCCGGGAAGCAGTCGAGCAGATCCGCTGGGCCCGGGGCCAGGGCATCGAGGTCTTCGCCGAGACCTGCCCGCAGTATCTGTTCCTGACCGCCGCCGACCTCGGCGTCGACGACAGCTATCTGGGCGCGCGCTGCGTCTGCAGCCCGCCGCCGCGCGACAAGACCAACCAGGAGGTCATCTGGCAGGGGCTCGCCGATGGCCTGTTCACGGTCTTCTCCTCGGACCATGCGCCCTTCCGGTATGAGGACCCCCAAGGCAAGAAGCCGGACGGGCAGGAGGTGTCGTTCCGGTACATACCGAACGGCATCCCGGGCCTCGAGACACGGCTGGCCCTGCTCTACTCCGCCGGCGTCCTGGGCGGGCGCATCACGCTGGAAAAGTTCGTGGAGCTCACCGCCACCAATCCGGCCAAGGCCTTCGGGTTGCATCCCCGCAAGGGCACGATCGCCATCGGCGCGGACGCGGACCTGGTCGTCTGGCAGGAGAGAGACTTCGTCCTGAGCAATGATCATCTTCACCATGCGGTTGACTACACGCCCTATGAGGGAACGTCGCTGCGAGCCTGGCCGGGCCTGACCCTGGCCGGTGGCGAAGTCGTCTGGGACGGCGTTCGCTTTCACCCGCGCGCCGGCCGCGGGCGCTTCCTTGCCGGCGGCCCGCCGACCCTGCGCCCATTGCGGGCACGCGCGTGATCCGCCGTCAGGCCGCCTCGATGGACAACCTCCCTCATCTTTCCGATCCACAACCCCATCCACAACGAGCACCAGCACCAGCACCAGCACCAGCACCAGCAAATACCCTGCAGCCAACCCGGAGCCTGCCATGATCAGAAAGCACCGACCCTCGACCCCGTTCACCCTCGCCGCCGTCGCGATGACGATGGCATTGGCCTTACCGGTCGCAACCGCCGAGAACAGGATCACCTACAAGGTGATCGGCCAACCCGCCGCCACCGGCATGATCCAGAAGAACAAGGAGAAGCCGTTCTTCGAGGAGTTTGCCAAACGCACCGGCCTGCCGATCGATGCCGACTACAAGCCGATCGACCAGTTGGGCATCAAGGACACCGAACAGCTGCGGGTGATGAAGGCGGGCCTGTTCGACATCGTCTCGCTGCGCGTTTCGCAGAACTCGCGCGACGAACCGACCCTGCTGGGCATGGACCTGGTCGGCGCCGCGCCGGACTATCCCACCGCGAGAAAGGTATACGAGGCCTACTTCGACACACTCGATCAGCGCCTGCAGAAGCAGTTCCAGGTGAAGCTGCTCGGGGTCTGGCCATTCGGCCCGCAGATCCTGTTCTGCAAGAAACCCATCGCCCAGCTCGCCGATCTCAAGGGACTGAAAGTGCGGGTCTACGACCAGAACCTCGCCAAGTTCATCGAGTCCGTCGGCGGCACGCCGGTGCCGCTGGGATTCACCGAGGTCCACCAGTCGCTGTCAATGGGCGTGGTGGACTGTGCGATCACCGGTCCGAGTTCGGCCAATTCGTCGAACTGGCCCGAGGTCACCACCCACCAGTACCCGCTCGGATTCCAGATGGCCCTGAACGGCTACGCCATCACGCTGAAGGCCTGGGACAAGCTGAGCGCCGAGCAGAAGACGAAGATGCAGGCGGCATTCACCACCCTCACCGACGACATCTGGGTCTACTCCAAGGAACTGACCCAGGACGCCATAAACTGCAACACCGGCAAGGAGCCCTGCACCACCGGCAAGTAGTTCAACCTCGTCGACGTGCCGGTGCGCCCGGCGGACATAGACAGGGTGCGCCAGGCGGTTGCGGAGATTTCCCTGCCGACCTGGGCGGAGATCTGCGACCGGTCCAACCCGGGCTGCTCGGATGCCTGGAGGAAAACCGTGGGCAAGGCGATCGGCGTCCAGTAAGCGGATAGTGCAAGGAGTCGGCGGATGAAAGATGCGATCGAGCGATGGCTGGGCACCGTGTTCGGCCTGATCTTCGTGGCCCTGTCCGTCGTGGTCGCGGTCGAGACATTGATCCGCAAGGTGTTCAATTTCTCGCTCCAGGGCGCGGATGAACTCGGGGGCTACGCCCTGGCGGTGGGCGCGACCATCGCCTTCAGCCTGGCCCTGATGGGGCGAACCCACATCCGGGTCGACATCTTTCACGACCGGCTGCCGGCGCCGCTGCAGACGCTGCTGAACTGGGCTTCGATCGTCAGTCTCGCAGCGTTTGCGGGATTGATGGCGTGGCTGGCGTGGTTCGTCATCCAGGATTCGCTGGCCTATCAAAGCGTCTCGCAGACGCCGTGGGCGATCCTCCTCGCTTATCCCCAGTCGGCCTGGCTCGTCGGGCTGATGATGTTCGCGCTGGTATCGGCCGGTTATGCCGGCTATGCCACGGTACTGCTCCTGAGCGGCCGGAGCAGCACGCTGAATGCCATGTTCGGGCCGCGGTCGACCAAGGAAGAAGTGGCGGAGGAACTCGACGACCTCAAGACGCGGACCGCAACGGCATGAACGTCTCCTACATCCTGATCGCTTTCGCCGGCATGCTGGGCATGATGCTGATCGGCCTGCCGATCGCAGTGGCGATGGCAGTGGTCGGCATCGTCGGGGGCGTTCTGGCCTATGGCGCGCCCTTCCTCAACTCGATCTCGCCGGTGGTCTGGGGCGTGCACAACGACAACCTGCTGACCGCCATCCCGCTGTTCGTGCTGATGGGGGAACTGCTGCTGCGATCCGGCATCGCCGACGGTATGTTCCGCGCTCTGGCAGGATGGCTCGGGCGCCTGCCCGGCGGGCTGCTGCACACCAATATCGGCTGCAGCGCCCTGTTCGCCGCAACCTCGGGTTCGTCGGTGGCAACGGCGGCGACCATCGGCACCGTGGCCCTGCCCTCGCTGCAGAAGCGAGGCTATCCGATCCAACAGTCGCTGGGCTCGATTGCCGCGGGCGGAACTCTCGGCATCCTGATTCCGCCGTCGGTCAACCTGATCGTCTACGGCTCCCTCACCGACGTCTCGATCGGCAAGCTGTTCATCGCCGGCGTCATTCCGGGCCTGCTGCTGACCGCATGCTTCATGGGATTCGTCCTGATCCATGCGCTGGTCAGCAAAACCGCCATCCGGGAGGAGAAGGTGCCACTCACTGAACGGCTGCGCAGCCTGAAGGACCTCGTACCGCCAGCCGTGGTATTCCTGGTGGTGATGGGCGGGCTCTATAGCGGCATCGCCACCACCACCGAGTCGGCCGCGCTCGGCGTGGTTGCATCGCTGTTCTTCGCATGGCGCAGCCGCCGCCTGAACTGGCGCCTGCTGCAGCACTGTTTCGTCAACACCGCCCGGACCTCGGGCATGATCCTTCTCATCATCACCGCCGCCTTCATCCTGAACCTGACCATCAGCCTCACCGGAGTGGCCGAGGCCATGACCGCCTGGGTGCTCTCCTTCGGACTGTCGGCGACGCAGTTGCTCCTGGTGCTGGTGCTCTTCTATCTGCTGCTGGGCATGTTCATGGACGTGCTGTCGATGATGGTGGCGACCATACCCATCACGTTCCCGATCGTCACCGCACTCGGGGTGGACGGGGTCTGGTACGGCATCTTCATCGTGCTGATGTGCGAACTCGGCATGATCACGCCACCGGTCGGCATGAACCTGTTCGTCGTGCACGGCATCCGGCCGGACAACGGCGGCATCCGCGATG
>JBBRJB010000284.1:0-4677 GCA_038220085.1 Burkholderiales bacterium | reverse complement strand
CGACTGCCAGGCCTGCAACCCGGCGATCACGATCATGAGGTTGACGACGATGGCGAGCACGGGCCGCCGGATGAAGATGTCGGTAAAACTGTTCATGACGCGCGATGCGGTACGAGCCCGTGCCCTATTGCCGCCCCGGCTTCGGGTCGAGTTTCGGTTCCGGTGCGAGGGTGTTGTCGATGACGACCGGCATGCCGGATCGCAGTTTGAAGACGCCGGAGGTGACGACGGTCTCACCGGGTTTCAAACCCTCCTCGATGGCAACGAAGTCGCCTCTCTTTTCCCCGAGCCGCACGAACTGCTGCCGCAGGGCCAGAGGGGCCTTCTCCTCCGGCCGGCCGTTGGCGGGTACGCTCCCGGCGGCCGATTGAGCTGCCGTGCCTGCCGAGGCGCTCGCGCGGTCAGCCGAATTCTCCACGACGAACACGGAGTCCCCGTAAGGCGCATAAACGATGGCGCTGGCGGCGACCGGCAGCACCGACTTCTGCTCCGGCAACAATACATCGACGTTGACGAACATGCCCGCGCGAAGCAGTTCCCGCGCGTTGGCGACCTGGGCCCTCACGCGCAGCTGGCGGGTGGCGCTGTCGACTTCGGGGCTGATGGCTGTGATCCGGCCCTCGAAACTCTCACCGGGGGCCGCGTCGGTAGCGACGCGCACCGTCATTCCCGTCGTGATCCGGGCGAGCCTCTGCTGAGGAACGGGGAAGTCGACATAGATCGGATCGAGGGTCTGCAACGACACGATCGGGTCGCCCTCGCGCAGGATCTGGCCGACATTGACCTGGCGTAATCCCAGGCGACCGGTGAAGGGTGCCCGGATGGATTTCTTTGCGATTGCGGCGCGGACGATGTTGACCTGGGCGCTTGCCTCCTTGGCCTGGGCCGCCGCCGCATCGATATCGGCGGCCGAGACGATCTGTCGCTTACCCAGTTCCCTGCGGCGCTCCAGCGTTGCCCGTGCCAGCTCCGCCGCTGCCTCGGCCGATGCCAGCTGCGCTGTTTCGCTGGCCGCATCGACCTGCACCAGGATGTCACCCGCCTGGACCTGCGCGCCGGACTCGAAATCGATCCGCTTGACGCGCCCGGGCGTTTCCGCGCCGACAGTCACCCCTTGCACTGGGGACAGCGTCCCGGTTGCCGTAAGGGCCTGCTTCCAGTGCGCGGGCTCGACGACCATCGTCGTGACAGTCTCCGGCGGCGGCACCATCTTCGCTCCGGCCTCGGCCATCGCCCCGAACTGCCCGAGCTTCACATAGACGATGCCACCCACGACGATGACGACGCCGATCACGGCAAGTAGGAGTTTCTTCAACATTGGCTAATTGATGCTCAGGGCGGCCGGGCGACGTTGCCGTGGAAGCCGTCGGCGAGGACAGCACCGCGGGCGGCTCCTCGACCCGGCACCCGGGGCTGCGGAACCGGCAATAATAACAAGCAGTCGGGGGCCATGGGCGCCCGGGACAGCCCTGGCCACAGCGCCCGGACGCCGATGCGGAGATCGCCTCAACTTCGGTAGCGCTCTCCGGGCCTGTCGGAGTATGAGAAACACAGAGCGACATTTTCGGATACACTGCCTTCAGCCAAACCGGTGGAGGCTGGTGCGGTCAGGGGTACGCTGCGGCGAACCGCAGCTGCCCCCACTACCCTCGCCCCCGGGGACTGAAAAAGCGCCACCCAGTCTGATCTTCAGCCGGCAACCGGATTGATCCTGATCGTCCGTGCCTTCGATGGGATGCCGTTGCCGTCGCTGAGGAAGACGAGGTAGTACCCGGGTGGGGTTTCGTAGGGATTCGCCCCACTGTCCATGACTCGGAGTCGGGGTCGAAGACGAGCGTACCGAACGCTGTGATGCCAACGTCGCGGGCGGCCGGATCGTTCAGCAGGTTGCGGGTCGAACCACCGGAAACGAACACTTTGCCATCCGGCAGCACGGTGGCGGTGGCCCACTGTCGCACCTGATCCAGCGGCGCCAGATCGTTCAGTAGCGGGACGGGCCCATTGATGTCGATTCGGGTCGCGTTGCGTTGGGTGCCACCCAACTGCAGTATCCGGCCCGGCCGATACATTACCGCACTCGATGTGGCGCTCCACCCCCGGCCATCGTAGCGCCCGTCAGGGGTAGGTGTGTCGTACTCGGAGCCGAGGATCCGCAGACGCTACCCGGCGCGAGGCAGTCGCGCCGGTCAGACCGCCAGGACGGCCTCGGTCGGAACCGGCTGGGTCAGTCCCGGGCTGCGCAGACTCCTGACCTGGTCGGTCAGGCGATCGGAGAGACGAAGCGCCAGAGCGACCAGGGTCATCGTCGGATGATTGGAGGACGAAGTCGGGAACACGGAGGAACCGGCGATGTGAAAATTGCCGACCCCGTGAACCTGGCAATTGCGATCGACCACGCCGGCCTGTGGCGAGTCGTTCATCCGGGTGGTGCCCATGTGATGGTAGGTGCCTTCCATGTCGGCTGACCAGCCCGACCGGGCTATCGGGGAATCGAGCGATACTTTCGCCAGACCCTTGTCCTGCAGTTCCTTGGCGATCAGTTCAAAAGTCCGGTCGACCGTCCGGACTACGGTATCCGTCAGCCGCCAGTCGATCCTGACCCGTCGCATGCCGAGGGCATCGACGTCTTCTCCGAGGACGACGCGGCTTTGCGGATTGGGTTCGGATTCGACGATCATTTCCATGGTGACGGACTTGACCAGCCGACGGGATCCGCTCGCATGGGCCGCCATATACAACAACGCATCGGCCGGCTGCGACCCGACGGTCATCAGGTCCCGGGCAAGACCCAGGGTGGGCGACCATTTTCCGCGCAGGCGCTGGCGCAGCCGGTAAAGGGCGCGAACGACCTCCTCGCCCTCCCCGGCATAGAGCGAGCGGAACCAGACCTCCGCGTCCAGCAGTTTCTCAGCCCGCTGCACCTCGAACGGCAGGCGCAACTGCCCGGAAAGGCGCGCGCCGGCAATGGTGAGATCGTCTGCGATGCAGTGGAACTTTATGTCGTAGAGCGGGTTATGCCGGAACGGTGCGGCGAAGTCCACCCGACCGTTGAAGATCCGCGGGTGGTCCTGGAAGTAGCGCCCCACCAGGTCGTAATGATTGCCGATGCCGGCCGACTGCTGGCGACGCGACTCCAGCAGAATGCGCGCATTTTCGATGCCGCCGGCGGCCAGTACGAATATGCGGGCGGTGAATGTCGCCGTGACTCCGTTGAGCGTGCGGACCTGCACCGACTCGACAGCGCTACCCCAGAGATTGCATTGAATCTCGGTGGCATTGGCCCACAAATACACGGAGACGTGGCGCGATCGCTCCAGTTCGTCGCGATAGGCCTCGCCGAGCTTCAGGGGCGGACTGAAGTGAGAAATGATCTCTTCGACCTTCTCCGGGTCCACCGGCAGGAGCATCGGTTTCGCGTCGTTCGCAGCGTACCCGGCCGCGCTCGGTGTATCCGCCGTCCCCACCCAGTGGGTCGGCAGGTAGTTCTCGGCCGGCACCTTCAGCACCGAATGCGCGCGGGTGTAGTACGGATCGAGTTCGGCGCGTCCGATGGGCCAGCCACTGGCATTGATCCAATCGCGGTGTTCGAAGGCGGCTTGATCCCATGGCCTGCAGAAGCCGCCCCAGCAATTACTGCTGCCGCCAAGGAATCGGCTGCGCGTTCCGTCGGCGAAATCATACGGGATCCCGGCGCTGCTGCCCCGATAGAGATCCGCGGTAGCCTCGTCGCGCAGCACGCCGCCGCTCTCGAGGACGCTCACGCTGATTCCGGCGCGATCGAACTCAAGCGCCATGGTGATACCCGCGACGCCGCCGCCGATGATGCACACTTCGGCTTCGATCACAGCGCCGGGGCGAAGCCTTCTGGTATCTAGAAGCATGCAGTGCCGCGGTAGTTGCGAGACTCCCCGCCACGTTGCGCGCTCTACTGCGTCAGCGTTTTGCGGATTCTCA
This sequence comes from Burkholderiales bacterium, assembly GCA_038220085.1. GTDB lineage: Bacteria > Pseudomonadota > Gammaproteobacteria > Burkholderiales > Burkholderiaceae_E > Lautropia. The sequence continues at coordinate 723 of JBBRJB010000284.1, read as the reverse complement.
CGGGACGGCAGGTGACCCCTTTTCATAAGGGTCGACGTCGCCGCTGTTCCAGTATAGGTAGCGTCTCCCGGCCCAGGAACGGCCTGCGCGGGAGGGGTAGCTTGGGCGTCGGAAAAACCCGACAAACGGCACCTGTTCTGTCTCGGAATAGCCAATAGAAGCCGGATGCGCCTAAGGACTTGCGCCCCAAAGCCGGCTCATCCTCCAGTCCGGCACGTCTTTCACGATTCGCCCTTAACTTGCCCATGGCCCCGAACGGCCATACCGGATCAGGGTAAACCCGTCATTCGAGGTGATCCGATCGGGCCGATTGGAAGGGCTCGAAACGTGTACAGTTGCGGGTTGCAGGCCCCCTCACGAGGCCGACACGGGGCGGTCCGACAACCCCGAATCACGAACTGAAATCACGACCAGGAGACTGACATGCAGACCGTCAATTTGACGGTGAACGGCAAACCGGTTGCCGTCACGATCGATCCCCGCACCCTGCTGGTACAACTGATCCGAGAGAACCTGGCCTTGACCGGCACGCATGTCGGCTGCGATACCGCACAGTGCGGCGCCTGCACCGTCCACATGAATGGGCGGGCGATCAAGGCCTGCTCGATCCTGGCGGTCCAGGCGGAGGGCGCCGAGATCATGACGATCGAGGGTCTGTCGTCGGGCACGCTCGACCCGATGCAGGAGGCGTTTCGCGATTGTCATGCGCTGCAATGCGGCTTC
>JBBRJB010000283.1:0-4678 GCA_038220085.1 Burkholderiales bacterium | reverse complement strand
CCATCGCCGTTGCCGTCCTGAAACGATCGCGGATAGACCTGGTAGACCACGCCATAACGCCACCAGGCGTCAGGGCTTGCGGTGCAGACATCGCTCACCGATACTCTCCCGTCTCCCGCGCTACACTCGACAGAGCCTGGCCCGGGACTTCCCGGGCAGGCGCGACGGAGCAGATCACGATGATCAATGATCTCTGGTACAAGAATGCGGTCATCTATTGCCTGTCGGTTGAAACCTTCATGGATTCTAACGGCGACGGCATCGGGGACTTTCCGGGTCTGCTGCGCCGGCTCGACTATCTTCAGGGCGTTGGCATCACCTGCCTCTGGCTGATGCCGTTCCAGCCATCGCCGCAGTGCGACAACGGCTACGACGTCTCAGACTACTACAACGTCGATCCGCGCTTCGGCACCCTGGGGGACTTCGTCGAGTTCGCGCGCGGCGCGCATCAACGAGGCATCCGCATCCTGATCGACCTGGTCGTCAACCATACTTCCGACCAGCATCCCTGGTTCCAGTCGGCCCGCAAGGACCCGGACTCCAAGTACCGCGACTGGTATGTCTGGTCGGAGAAGAAGCCCGCCAACATCGACGAAGGCATCGTATTCCCGGGCGTCCAGGAATCCGTGTGGACCCGTGACGAAAAAGCCAAAGCCTGGTACTTCCATCGCTTCTATGAATTCCAGCCCGATTTGAACACATCGAATCCGCTGGTCCAGGCCGAAATCCTGAAGATCATGGGCTTCTGGGCCCAACTCGGTGTCTCCGGCTTTCGCATGGACGCAGTGCCATTTGTCATTTCAGCCAAGGGCCCCAAGGTCCGCAAGCCGAAGGAGCAGTTCGACATGCTGCGCACCTTTCGCGAACTGCTGCAATGGCGAAGCGGCGAGTCGATCATCCTGGGGGAGGCCAACATCCTGCCGGGAAAAACATCGACTACTTCGGCGAAGACGGCGATCGCCTGCAGATGCTGTTCAATTTCCAGGTCAACCAGAACCTGTTCTATGGCCTGGCCAGCGGTGACAGCCGCCCGCTGGTGAAAGCGCTGTCGGCGACCCGCGACAAACCGGCAACCGCGCAATGGGGTCTGTTCCTGCGCAATCACGACGAACTCGTCCTCGGCCGATTGACCAAGGGCCAGCGGCAGCGGGTGTTCGACGAATTCGCACCGGACAAGGATGCCCAGTTGTACGACCGTGGCATTCGCCGGCGCCTTGCGCCGATGCTCGACAGCGACCGCCGCCGCCTCGAAGGCGCGTACAGCCTGATGTTGACCCTCCCGGGAACGCCCGTGCTCCGAACGGCGACGAGATCGCCATGGGAGACGATCTCTCTCTGCCGGAACGGGAATGCGCGCGCACGCCGATGCAGTGGTCCGATGAACCGCATGGCGGTTTCACGGCCGGCGACAAACCGGTGGCGCCGGTGATCGACCATGGTCCCTACGCTTACCTGCACGTGAACGTCGCCGCGCAACGCCGCGATCCCGACTCGTTCCTGAACTGGCTCGAGCGGCTCGTCCGCATGCGCAAGGAGGTTCCGGGAATAGGCTGGGGCGAGTACGACGTGATCGATCAGGCGGACCCCGCCGTGCTCATCCTTCGCTACCGCTGGCGCAACAACAGCGTGCTCTTTGCCCACAACCTGGCCGGAGACGCACGCGAAGTCCGGTTCAGCCTGCACGGAGACCGCGGCATGGAGGGCCTGCTGGTCAATCTGCTCTCGGAAGCGCACAGCCGGGCCGACAAGCACGGCCGCCACACCCTCATCCTGGAGCCCTATGGATATCGCTGGTATCGCATCGGAGGATTGGATTACCTGTTGAAGCGTAGCGATATCTGAGCGACCCCGCAAATCCCGGTCTGATCGCGCAATGCCCGCCGGTAACCACGAACGCGGCGCTTTCAGCGATGCCGAGATGGCGGGGTGCACCGGGTGCCCGTGAGCATCGCGCCAACCGGCGCTTCCTTCGGCCGGCGATGACGGCTGCGGCGCTGGCATCCGCCTTGGCCTTGCCGCGCGCAAGTGAGCACCCGCAGCAGCCCGATGGGGTAAGTCCCAATTTGACCGCATCGGCGGGCGTCACTAGAGTCCCCGAGGATGCCGGCGGTGACTTCCTCGCCCAGTGAGGCCTGCTCGAGGCCATGTTCGACGGGTTTGTCATGGCGATCACCGGCTCGCTCGTCCGGCCAGTGCCGGCGCTTCAGACAATCCAGGAGACTTTCCCCATGCGCAGATTGTTCAGGTTGGCCGCCACCGCGGCCGCCGTCGTCCTCTCGGGTACGGCCGCGGCTCAAAACCTCTCGATCGCCACCGGCGGCACCGGTGGCGTGTACTACCCGATGGGCGGGGGCCTCGCCGCGGCGCTGTCGACGTCGATACCCGGGATGCAGGCTACCGCGGAGGTCACCGGCGGATCGGTCGACAACCTCAAGCTGGTCGCCTCCGGCAAGCCTTACGTCGCCTTCTCCATGGCCGACGCAGCGCAGGACGCCTTACGGGGCCAGGACAAGTTCAAGGGGAACAAGGTTCCCTTGAAAACGCTGATGGTCTTGTATCCGAACCGGATGCATGTGGTGACGACCGAGAGCACCGGCGTCACGAAGATGTCGGACCTCAAGGGCAAGCGGGTTTCGACCGGATCGCCGGGAAGCGCCACCGAAGTGATGGGGTTTCGCGTCATCGAGGCGGCCGGGCTAGACAAGGACAAGGACATGAAGCGCGAGCGGCTCGGCGTCGCCGAGTCGGTCAACGCGCTCAAGGACGGCAAGATCGACGCCTTCTTCTGGGTGGGGGGCCTGCCGACTGCTGCCGTCACCGACCTTGCCAATACCCCGGGGACCACGCTGAAGATGGTCGACCATGCCGACGTGGTGCCCAGGATGAACGAGAAGTACGGGGATCTCTACGTCCAGGATACGATCCCGATGTCGGTCTACAAAGGCATGAGCACCGACAACAAGCAGGCGACCGTCTGGAATATCCTGGTGGTCCACGAGAGCATGGATGACAAGACCGCGTACGACATCGTCAAGACGATCTTCGACAAGCGGGACGACCTCATCGCCGTGCACAAGGAAGCCGCCAGCTTCAAGCTGGAGAACCAGAAGGTCTCCGCCACGCCGGTTCCCTATCACCCCGGCGCCGTTAAATACTTCGCCGAAAGAGGCGTCACGCTCAAGTGAGCCCTGCCGCAGCCGGCCCCGGGGCACACCCGGCTGCCGGGGCGGCGCCGGACACCGCAATCGACGAGGCCGCCCTCCGCAAGGCGGAGGCCTACGTCGAGGAAGAGGAGGGCGCTGCCAACAAGCTGACCGGCCTGCTCGGGCTGTTCGTCCTGCTCACGGCGGTATCGATGTCGGTGTTTCATCTCTACGCCGCCTATTCGATCGTCCCTACCCACGTGCTGCGCGCCGTTCACGTCGCCTGGGTGCTGTTTCTCTCTTTCCTGCTGTTCCCGATTGCAACCCGGTACCGCCATCGGGTGATGTGGTGGGACTGGCTGATGGCGCTGGCCGCAGTGGCAGTCGTCACTTACATGCTGCTTGGCGGAGATGATTTCGCCGATCGGAATACGCTGCCGGACCCCACCGACATCCTGTTCGGGGTGGTGCTGATACTGCTTGTCATGGAGGGGATGCGCCGGGCCAACGGCTGGGTGATGCCGATCGTCACGATGCTGTTCCTCGCCTATGCCTTCGCCGGACCGTGGCTGCCCGCGCCGTGGACCCACAAGGGGTATGACCTCGGCCGCGTGGTCGGCCACATGTACATGACGCTGGAAGGCATCTTCGGCGCGGCAGTGGACGTGTCCTCGTCCCTGATCATCCTGTTCACCATCTTCGGGGCGGTGCTGCAGTATTCCAATGCAGGCAAGTTCTTCATCGACTTTTCGTTTTCCGCGATGGGCGGCAAGCCCACCGGCGCCGGCCGCACGGTCGTCCTGGCCTCGTTCCTGCTCGGAGGCCCCTCCGGCTCCGGCGTCGCAACCACGGTGACGCTGGGTGCCGTCGCCTATCCGATGCTGGCGCGGGTCGGCTATGAGAAGAACGCCGCCGGCGGACTGCTGGCCGCCGGCGGGCTCGGCGCGATCGTCTCGCCGCCGGTCATGGGCGCAGCCGCCTTCCTGATCGCCGAATACCTTCAGATATCGTATCTCGACGTCCTGCTCATGGCCGTCATACCGACCCTGCTTTTTTACCTGGCTCTCTTTCTGATGGTCGAGATCGACGCGCGCAAGTACGCGATGGCGGACATCAAGTTCGACAAGATCGCCGGGGTCTGGGAACTGACCCGCGAGTACTGGTTCCACTTCGCCTCGCTGGTGTCGATCATCGCTTTCATGCTGATGGGATTTTCTCCGGTGCTGTCGGTCTTCTGGGCGACCATGCTGGCGATCCTGAGCAGCTTCCTGCATCGCGACTGCGCGCTGCTGCCGCGCAACCTCTTCTCCAGCGCCCGGGGCGTCTGGCGCGAGGTGGCTGATTCCGGTCTCACCCGCGCGCTGGCCGGCGGGTCCATCGGCATGCTCAACGTCGGCACCACCTGCGCCGGGGCCGGACTCATCGTCGGCGTGGTCACATTGACCGGCCTCGGCCTCAAGTTCTCGTCGATCATCCTCGCCTATGCCGGCGGCTCGCTGCTGCTGACCGCGATCTACACCGCCCTGATCGTCTGG
>JBBRJB010000282.1:0-4688 GCA_038220085.1 Burkholderiales bacterium | reverse complement strand
TCGCCGGCCTCGGCAGCCGCGCGATCGGCCAGCGTATACCCGCCCAGCTCCAGGTTCTCGCGCACGGTCATCATTGGAAAGTTGCAGCGGCCCTGCGGAACGAAACCGATGCCGAGCTTGAGGCGCTGCCGCGGCGAAAGTCGCTCGATCGGCTGGCCCAGGAACCGGATACTGCCGCTGAAGTGGCGGTTCAGGCCGTAGATCGCGCGCAGCAGCGTCGACTTGCCCGCGCCATTCGGCCCGATCACGGTGGTGATGGACCCGGTCGGGATCGACACCGAGAAGTCGGTCACGATGGGCTCCTCGGTGTAACCCACCGCCAGCCGATCGGTCTCGAGGATGACGTCAGCCATGGGCCGCCGCCTGCCTGCCGCCGCGCGACTTGCCGAGGTAGGCCGCCAGCACGAGGGGGTCGCTGCGCACCAGTGTCGGTGCACCCTCGGCGATCTTGCGGCCCGACTCCAGCACGAGCACCCGGCTGCACAGGTTCATGACGAACTCGACATTGTGCTCGATGATGATCAGCGCGACCCCCTCGGCGTTGAGCCGGCGGATCGCCTGTTCGATATGACGGATCATGGTCGGATTCACGCCGGCCACCGGTTCGTCGAGGATCACCAGCTTCGGTCGGGTCATCATGGTGGCCGCGATCGTCAGCAGCTTGCGCTGCCCATAGGAAAGCGCTGCCGCCGGGGCCTGCGCATAGTCCGCCAGGCCGATCAGGCCCAGCAGCCCCGCGGCCCGCTCGTCCGCCCGTTCCTGAGCACGCTTGAGCCGCTCTCCGCCGGCCAGGGCCCGCAGCCAGCCGATGTCGTCCTGCTCCTGGCCGGCAATGCGCAGGTTGTCCAGCAGGCTCATCTCGTCGTAGGCGCGCACGTTCTGGAAAGTCCTGACCAGGCCGGCCTGGGCGATCCGGTGCGGCGCGAGTCGAGCGAGCGATTGTCCGTCCAGCAGCCAGTCGCCGGCGTCCGGTCGCTGGAAACCGGTCACGCAATCGATGCTGGTGCTCTTGCCGGAGCCGTTCGGGCCGATCAGGCCGACGATGCCACCGGCCTCGACGCGGTACGACAGGTCGTCGACCGCCGTCAGACCCAGGTAGCGCTTGCTGAGCCCCCGCACCTCGAACAGCGGCGCAACCGGGTTCAACGGCGGAGCCACATTCATGGTCGGCCGGGGCCGGCCCCTCCAGGTCCCGTGCCCCCCGGGTTCGGCGCCAGTGCCTCACTGCCACGCGGACGACGCCAGCGTGCCAGTCGGCGCCGCTGCAGCCAGCCGCCGATGCCGCCGGGAAAGACCAGCATCACCGCAATCAGGATCGCGCCGTAGAGCACCATCCGCAGGTCGGTGGTGAAGCGAAGCAGGTCCGGCAGCGCGGCCAGCACCGCCGTGCTGCCCAGCACGCCCCAGAAGCTCCCCGGGCCGCCGATGATGACCATGATCAGCATCGTTTCGGTGTAGTAGAAGTCGAATACCGAGGGATCGACGATGGTGAGGTAGAAGACGAACAGCCCGCCTACCATGCCGGCCAGCACCGCCGACAGGACGATCGCCAGCAGTTTGTAGGCCAGCGGATTGATGCCCTGCGACTGCGCCAGCGGCTCGTTCAGCTTGATCGCCCGCATCGCCCGGCCGAGCCGGGATTGCATCACCAGGTAGAGGATCGCCTGCGCCCCGATGGCGAAGCCCAGCATCAGGTAGTAGTAGTCCTTCGGCTGCGCGACCCGCCACTGCCAGCCCCCCGGCAGCTGCAACACCGGCGTCGGCAACCCCGGGATCCCCATCGAGCCTCGCGTCAAAGACACCCAGTCGCGGGCGACGATCATGCACAGCAAGGCGAAGCAAAGGCTGACAATGGCGAACGCATGGCGGGAAAGCCGCAGCGACGCGTAGCCGATGGCGAAGCCGGCCGCTGCCGCCAGAATGCCCCCGGCGACGGCCGCGCTCCAGTGCGACCAGCCGCGCTCGAGTACCAGCAGCGCGGTGGTGTAGGCGCCGATACCGAAGAAGCCGACCTGGGCGAACGACAGCAGGCCCGCGTACCCGTAGACCAGGTTCAGGCCGCTGCTCAGCACCGAGAACATCGCAAAGCTCACCCCGAGCGCGAGCAGGTACTCGTTGCCGGATAGCGTCGGCATCGCCACCAGGAAGGCGGCGATCAGCAGCGCGGCAGCGCCCGGGAGGGACAGGATGCGGCCGCTCATACCCGCACGCCGCGCCCGAACAGGCCGTGTGGCTTGAACAGCAGGATCGCGATCATGGCGACGAAGGCGAGCGCATCGACCATCACCAGCGGCAGGAAGCCGCCGATCAGGCTTTCCGCGATACCCAGCACGACCGCCGCGATCGCAGCGCCCGAGACGTTGCCAAGGCCGCCGATGATGATGATCGCGAACGCCTTGAAGACGAACGCGAAGCCCATCACCGGATGGACCGCATAGACCGGCGCCAAAGCCGCGCCCGCCAGTCCGGACAGGCCGATCCCGATCGCCACCGCCAGGCGCGCGACCGCACGCGGATCGATGCCCACCATCAGTGCGGCCTCGCGGTTCTGCGACACGCCGCGCATCGCCTTGCCGATCCGGGTGCGATGCAGGATGAAATAGAGGGCGGCAAACGCCGCCAGGCCCAGCGCCAGCGCGTACAGGCGCGCCTGGGAGATCCGCAGGTCGCCGATCAGCACGTTGCTGTAGGTCAGGCTGTTGCTGATCATCCGCGGGGTCATCGTGAACAGGTAGACCGCGCCGTTCTGCAGCACCATCGACAGCCCGAGCGTCAGCAGGATGCTGCGCTCGAACCCCTCTCCCTGCAGCGAACCGAGCAGGGCCTCATACAGGACGAAGCCGACACAGACCGCGCCCAGGGTGACCACCGCAACTGTCGGCCAGTACCCGAGATTGACGCCGGAGGACAGGAAGAAGGCCGCCATCGCGCCGAGCATGTAGAACTCGCCATGCGCGAAATTCACGATCTCGAGAACGCCGAAGATCAACGACAGCCCCATCGCCACCAGCGCGTAGATCACGCCGATGACCATGCCCCCCAACAGCAGTTGGAGCAGGAAGCCCAGGTCCAACGGAAGCGGCCAGGCGAATCAGGTCAGGTCTTGCTCATTCCCTGGACCACCACCTTGCCGTCCTTGATCATCAGGATGATGGCGTTGTTGTGCGCCAGGTTGTGGTCGTCGAATTCCACCGTGGTGCCGAGGATCGATTCGTACTTCGTCGCCGCCAGTGCGTCGCGAACCGCGGCCGGATCGGTGCTGCCGGCGCGGGCGATCGCATCGATCAGGATCCGGATCGTCTCGTAGGACTCGAAACTCACCAGGATCGGCGCGACGTTGTTGCGCTTCTTGAATGACTCGACGAACGCCTTGTTCGCCGGGGTGTCCACCGACGGGTCGTACGGCTGGACCGAGGTGGTGCCGTCGAGGAAGCCGCTGGCCATGATCTCCTTGGGTACCTGGTCGACCAGCACCCGGCCGGTCAGCGGTACGCCGCCACCGAGATTGAACCACTGGCGCATCGCGTTCTGGAAGTCCGCGTCGATCGCGTAGAGGGCGAGCATGCCCGGCTTCTGCGACTTGATCTTGGTGAACACCGAGGTGAAGTCCGCCATTCCCTTCTGATAGAAATCGATCGAGGCGAGCTTGCGGTCCTTCTCCTTGAGCGCTTCGGTCAGCCCGTTGGCCCCCGCCCTGCCGAAGTCGGTGTCTTCTCCCAGGAAGGCGATGCTGCCCGCCTTGTCCTCCTTCTCCAGCCAGGCCACCAGCGCCTTCAGCAGGCTGGCGTCGGTGGGGTTGATCTTGAACGTCCACTTGTTGCCGCCGACGCCGGACTTCTCCGCGATCGATGTGGCAGACGCGTTGGCCACGACGAAGGGAATGCCGGCGCGTTCGACCAACGGCATGATCGCCAGGGCGGCGGAACTGCACAGTCCGTCATGGATCGCCACGTACTTCTTGGTGGACAACATCTGTGTGACGCTCTTGACCGCCTCCGCCGGGTTGCAGCGGTTGTCCTGGAACTCGATTTCGATCTTGCGGCCCAGCACCCCGCCTTTCTCGTTCGCCTCCGCGATCGCCTGCTCGGCGCCCCAGCGCGAATGCTGGCCGAAGGCGGCGACGCCGCCGGTCATCGGGATCGAGGAACCGATGATGATCGGCTCCGCGGAGGAGGTCTGGGCCTGGGCTGTACCTAAGCCGCAGAAGAGGGATACCAGCGAGGCCAGCAACGTCTGATGGAGTCTGTTCATTCGAGCGATTCCGGTTTTGAAAGGCAGGCTGTGGAACGACGTGGCGGCGGTTGCCGCTTCGCCAGTTGATACATCATGCAAGTTATCACACCCATTGACAAGCTTCCCCGTTCTTTCTAACCTGAACGCGAACACTTGTTCGCACCCTTGTTCTCACCTGACGCGGATCGCTGCCATAGGCCAGGTCCCGGATCACTTCGATCCCGTCCTTCGGGGCCGATTCGAGGAGCGGTCGATACGCCTCCTTGACCAGCGCGCTGTGGCGGCGGATATCCTCGCCTCAGACCGGCCCGATCGCCGCCATGCGGGCCTGCAGCGCCGCCGGCGCACCGGCGAAGGGTAGACCGGATTCCATTGCGCAGATGCTCAGGCCGCGGGGGCTCAGGCAGAGAGGCTCAGCCCGAGGACGCGCGAAACGCGACCGCCTCGACCTCCAC
>JBBRJB010000281.1:0-4703 GCA_038220085.1 Burkholderiales bacterium | reverse complement strand
CAGTCGCGATAGAACACCACCCGCTGATCGGTCGCGCCAAAGACATCGGCAGCGCGGCCGTCATGCTCAGCCTGATTCTCGCTGCCGGGGTATGGGTGGGAGTGCTGTGGCCGCGGCTCGCCGGCGGCTGACCGGCGACCGACCGCCGTCAGGCCTTGGCGGATTCGGGAATGAGCGCCTGAAGTTCACCGGATTCAAACAACTCGGAGATGATGTCCGAGCCGCCGACGAACTCCCCGTTGATGTACAGCTGCGGCACGGTCGGCCAATTGGAGAAATCCTTCACGCCCTGGCGGACTTCATCGTCCTCCAGCACATTGATCGTGACCATGTGCTTGACGCCGCTTCCCTTCAAAACCTGTATCGCGCGTCCCGAAAATCCGCACTGCGGAAACTGGGCGGTTCCTTTCATGAACAACACGATCGGGTGATCTGAAACCGTCTTTTGAATGAAATCCTTGGCGTCCATGATTCTCTCGTTGCGTTACGCCGAGCGTAACCGGTGGTGGAGGTGTTTGCGCAATGCGCCTTGATGATCAAAATACCGAAACTGGGCGGCGAAGGCAAATCAGCCCCGATCGCGTCGCGGGCATCGGCCACCGCCCGGGCTCAGGGCGGAGCCGCCCGGCCGGCCGTGACCCGTTCGCGCAGTTCCAGATCGACCTCGGTGCCCACTTGCTGGTATCCGCGCTGTTTCATCAGGTCCCGGACGAAAGCGCCCTGTTCAAAGCCATGCTCCAGGGCGAGCCAGCCGGTCTCGCTGAGCCAGGCTGGTCCCGGATCCAGGACTTGCCGGATGGAATCGTCTCCCTTCGTGCCAGCGATCAGGGCGCTCCTGGGCTCGAAACGAAGGTCACCACTGACCAGGTGAGGGTCGGCTGCCGCGATGTAGGGAGGGTTGCAGACGACCAGGTCGAACTGGCGATCGACGTGATCGATCGCCTGCCACCAGTCGCCGGCGCGGAAGGATACCGTCGCTCCGAGCGCCGCGGCGTTGGCCTTTGCCACCGCAAGGGCGGGTAGCGAGATGTCGCTGGCGGTGACCGCCGCGTCGGGCCGCTCCAGCGCCAGGGTCACCGCGAGGATGCCGCTGCCGGTGCCAAGATCCAGTATCCGCGGCGAGGCGGTGTGCGCGATCCGGGCAAGGGCGAACTCGACCAGCACCTCGGTATCCGGCCGCGGAATCAGCACCGCCGGGCTGACTTTGAACGGACGGCCATAGAATTCCCGGGTGCCGGTCAGGTAGGCGATCGGTTCGCCGCGCACGCGGCGATCGATCAGGGCCTGAAATCGCGCCAGGCAGGATTCATCGGCTTCGTCCAGCCCGTGAGCGACCAGCCATTCCGGGGACCTGCCGGCAGCAGTGGCGAGCAGGACGCGGGTCTCGAGCCGACTGAGGCCGCCGGTCAGTGAAGCTTGTCGCAGCAACTGGTCCAGGGTCAAGCCGGCTCTTCCAGAGCTGCTGCCTGTTCGGCGATCTGCGCCTGCACCAGCGCATTGGTCAGATCGTCGAGATCCCCGTCCATCGCGAACTGCAGCTTGTAGAGCGTCAGGTTGATGCGATGGTCCGTGATCCGGCCCTGCGGAAAATTGTAGGTGCGGATACGCTCGGAGCGATCGCCGGAGCCGATCAGGGACTTCCGGTGCGCGGCTTCCCTGGCGTGAAGCTCGCGTTGCTGGACATCACGAAGCCGGGTCAGCAACACCTTCATCGCCTTCTCGCGGTTGCGGTGCTGGGAACGGTCGTCCTGGCATTCGGCCACGATGCCGGTGGGCAAGTGAGTGATCCTCACGGCGGACTCGGTCTTGTTGACGTGCTGCCCGCCCGCGCCCGAAGCGCGAAACACGTCGATACGCAGATCATCCGGCCCGACCTGGACATCGCCCACCTCGTCGGCCTCCGCCATGACCGCGACGGTGCACGCGGAGGTATGGATTCGACCCTGGGCTTCAGTGACCGGGACTCGCTGCACCCGATGCCCTCCCGATTCGAACTTGAGTTGGCCGAAGACGCGGTCTCCTTCGATCTGGACGATCACTTCCTTGTAGCCGCCCAACTCCGCTTCGCTCCCCGAGAGTATTTCAGTCTTCCAGTTGCGCCGCTCGGCGTAGCGCAGGTACATGCGCAAAAGGTCGCCCGCGAACAATGCGCTTTCGTCGCCGCCGGTGCCGGCGCGGATCTCCATGATGGCGTTGCGGGCGTCATTGGGATCGCGCGGCAGGAGCAGGTGCTCGATCGCGGCAAGCTCGCCGGCCTGAAGTTCGCGTGCCAGTCCGAGCTCTTCCAAGGCGAACTCCCGCAGGTCGGGATCCGTGGCCATCTGCTCAGCAGCCTGCAGATCACGTCCGGCCCGCTGATAGCGCTCGAAATGGTCGAGAACTTCGCTGATCTCGTTGTGCTCCTGGTTCAAGCGCCGCAACAGCTTCAGGTCGCTGGCAGCGTCTTCGCTGGACAGGGCGGCGTTCACCTCTTCCAGGCGCGCCTGCATCCGGGCAAGGCGATTCTGCAGCGATTGCTTCATCCGTCTCCAGGTGCCTTACTTGCGGGGAGCCGGCAGCAACTGGCTGAGCACGCTCGCCAGCTTCGGATCCTGCAACGCCTGGCGGTTGAGCAGGGTGGTTGATCCATGAAGGAACTTGTTGGTGAGCGCCAGCGACATCGCTTCAAGGACTTTCTGGGGGTCCTCGCCGCGAGCCAGCATCCGGCGCGCCCTTTCCAGTTCCGCCTGGCGCAGGGAGTCCCCGCGCGCGTGCAGTTCCTGGATCAAGGGAACGACCTGACGTTGTTGTACCCACTGCATGAACGAATGGACCTGGGTATCGATGATGGCTTCCGCTTCTGCCACCGCCGCCAGCCGTCCTTCCTTGCCGGACTGTACGAGGTCACGCAGGTCGTCCACGGTGTAGAGGAACACGTCGTCCAGTCGGGACACCTCCATCTCAACATCGCGCGGCACTGCCAGGTCGATCATCAGCATCGGCTTGTGCCGTCGCTGGCGGATGGCGCGTTCCACCATGCCGAGCCCGATGAGGGGCAGGGTGCTGGCAGTACAGGTGAGCACGACGTCGAACTCGGCCAGTCGCGCCGGCAATTCCGCCAGCGTCATGTCCTCCGCCCCGATCCGTCCGGCCAGGGTCCGGGCGCGCTCTATCGTGCGGTTGGCCACGACCAGCCGACGCGGATGCGGTGCCCAGTGACTGGCGCACAACTCGATCATTTCGCCGGCGCCAAGCAGCAATACCGAAAGTTCACCGAGATCCTCAAAGATGCGCTGCGCGATCTTGACGGAGGCAGCCGCCATCGAGACCGACTGCGCGCCGATGGCAGTCTGGGTGCGAACTTCCTTGGCCACCGAGAACGAGCGCTGGAACAACTGATGCAGATGGCTGCCCAGTGTCTGGCTGCTGTGGGCGATCCGGGCCGCTTCCTTCATCTGCCCCAGGATCTGCGGCTCCCCCAGGACCATGGAATCCAGACCGCAGGCAACCCGGAAGGCGTGCCGCACGGCCTGCTGGTCCGGCAGCGCATAGAGATGCTCGTTCAGCCCGGCTTGTCCCACGCCGCGCTGCTCACCCATCCATTGCGCCAGCGCCGGTCCGGCTTCATGTGGCGCCTCGGTCTTGCAGTAGATCTCGGTCCGGTTGCAGGTGGACAGGATCGCAGCCTCCGGGGCGAGGCCCTTCATATAGCGCCGCAGATCCGCCAAGGCTCCGCAGATCGCGTCCCCAGAGGGAAAGGCGATTTTCTCGCGCAGCGTCAAGGGCGCTGTCGTATGGTTCAGTCCGAGGGTCAGCAGGGCCATCAGGAACGGATCATGCCCGCGCTCAAGCGATTGAAAACACTGGCATTATAGTCCGCGGCGGATCCACCGTGCCGCTGTCCGCGACTGGCGTCCGGATTGGCCGCGTCGAGGGATCGGACAGCCTGCCGCAAGAGCTCTGCGGCTCAGTTGCTCGTGGCTGCCGAACTCGCGAGGTTCAACGGAGCGTCCGCGGGGCAACTGCAGGGCGCGTCAAGGGGCACGGCGACAACTTGGAGGTTCTCCAGCCGGTAGCCGTAGCTGTAGACCGGGGCCAGCAGGTAACCGCTGTCGGGCCTCAGGGCAAGCTTGGTGCGGACGCGGGAGATATGGGTGTCCAGTGTTCGGGACGGCACCTCGGAATTGCGCCCCCACACGATTTCCCGGATGTGCCCGCGCGACAAAGGCTTGCCGACATTGCTCAACAACAGGACGGCCAGTTGAAACTCCTTCTGGGTGAGTTCGACCTCGGTGCCGTTGTCGGTGACCTGCAGCGTCTTGCGATTGAAGACGAACCGGTCGTAGTGAAACGAGCTGTCGGTGGCAGTCCCCGGCGAGGCCCGCCGGACGAGGTGGCGAAGGCGCGCGCGAAGTTCGTCGTGCCGGACCGGTTTCACCAGAAAATCGTCATTGCTGTCGTGCAGGGCTTCGATGACGTCCAGTTCCGTCCCCGGCAGGGTGACGATCAGCGCCGGGATCGTCTGTTTGCGCTCCCGCACCGCCTTGACGAGCCCGGTACCGCCCGAACCGGGCAGAGCCTGGTCGACGATACACACGTCGAAACTCTCCCTTGGCAGGGAGTGAAGAAACGATTTTCCATCCACGAAACAATGACAGGTATCGCCATCGGTCGATAGAGCTTCCGTATAGTTGGACGCTCCACCCTTGTCGTCATCGATAATT
>JBBRJB010000280.1:0-4706 GCA_038220085.1 Burkholderiales bacterium | reverse complement strand
CCGGCGAGGTCGCCGACGCGGTGGCGTTCCTGGCCAGTCGGCAGTCCGCTGCGATCACCGGCGTGACGCTGCCGGTAGACGCCGGCTGGCTGGTTGCCGCGTCCTGGCAGACCTACGGCGGCCTGCGCTCGCCTGAAGCCGGCTGAGGTCAGGAGCCGCGGCCATGCTCGACATACGCAATCTGAGCAAATCGTTCGGCGGCGTCGCCGCGATCAGCGACATCTCGCTCGCATTCCCGGACGGCTCGCTGACCGCGATCATCGGACCCAACGGGGCCGGCAAGAGCACGTTCTTCAATCTGCTGAGCGGTGCGCTGCAGCCCGACAGCGGCCATGTCACGCTGGATGGCACCGAACTGATCGGCGCCTCCCGCCAGCGCATCATCAAGGCCGGCATCGGCCGCGCCTTCCAGATCGTGAAGATCTTTCCGTCCCTCACGGTGGAAGAAACGCTGCAGGCGACGGTAAACGCGCATCAGGGACGTTCGGCCAGCCTCCTCTCGCGCTTTCCGCTCGCTGAGATGAACGACCGGGTCCTCGGCCTTGCCGAGATGCTCGGGCTCACCGGCAAGCTGTCGGTGTTGTCCGCCAACCTGTCGCACGGGGATCAGAAACTGCTGGATGTCGCGCTCGCGCTGGCGCTGGAGCCGCGCGTACTGCTGCTGGACGAGCCCACGGCCGGGATGGGCGTAGAGGATCGCTGGATGATGATGGATCGCATCCATCAGCTCTGGGAACGCGAAAAGCTGACGCTGATCTTCATCGAGCACGACATGGACATCGTCTTCGGGATCGCGCCGCGCATCTGCGTACTCAGCTACGGGGGACTGATCGCCGAAGGCACGCCCGACGAGATCCGCGCCAATCAGGCGGTGATCGATGCGTATCTCGGCACTGGGGACTACAGCGGCGAGGCATTGCCGGACGACGCATTGCCGGACGACCGGACGCCGGCCGGACGCGAGGCATCACGATGAGCGTCCCGATTTCCGTCACCGGGCTTGACGTCTTCTATGGCAAGAGCCAGATCCTGTTCGGGATCGATATCGAGGTGCAGCGCTCGCAGACGGTAGCGCTGCTCGGACGCAACGGCGCCGGCAAGTCGACCACTTTGAAAGCGGTCATCGGTATCGCGCCGCCTCGTGCCGGACAGGTGCGGATTCTCGGTCGCGACATGACGGGACACCCGCCGCACCAGATCGCACGCGCCGGTGTCGGCTACGTACCGGAAGACCGTCAGGTGTTCCCGGAGCATACGGTCGAGGACAACCTGACGATCGCCGCCAAGAAGGCCCCCGACGGCACCGACGAATGGAACGTCGCGCGCATCTACGACGTCTTCCCGGCGCTGGAGAAACTGCGCGGTCGCGCCGCAGGCCGCCTCTCCGGCGGTGAGCAGCAGATGCTGGCCATCGCCCGGACGCTGATGGGCAATCCGGTCGCGCTGCTGCTCGACGAACCGAGCGAGGGGTTGGCCCCAATTATCGTGCAACGAATAGCGCGCCTGCTCGGGCACCTGCGGGAAAGCCGGGCCACGATCCTGATCGCCGAACAGAACATGCATTTCTGCCTTGGCATCGCCAGCGATGCGGTTGTCATCGACAAGGGACGTATCGTGTATCGGGATACGATCGACAACCTGAAGGCGAATGAAGAGGTTCGTCGCAAATACCTGGCCATGTGACGCTGGCCATGTAACTTCGGTCATCTGACCCCTTGCCCTGTGGCCCTGGCCAGGTGACCTCCGGCCACACACAACTCCGGGAATCCGTGATGTCTACGCTCGCCGCCGCTTTCGCCCGTTTCATCGTTTCGCTCGAAGCCACCACCCTGCCGGCGGAGGTCGCGGAGAAGTCGCGGGTGTGCCTGCTCAACGGGCTGGGAATAGGCCTCGACTGCCACGCGACGCCGTATGCAGCGGTTGCGCGTGCGGCTGTGATCGCCATGGATGGCGAGATCGCCGCTGGCGCCACCCTGCTGGGTGACGGGCGGCGTACCACCATCGGCGGTGCCTGCATCGCCAATGGCGCGCTGTTCCATGGCCGCGCGCAGGAGGACGCGAGCGGCGCCGCTCACCTGGGAACAATCCTCATTCCGTTGCTGGTCGCCATGATCGAGGTACGCCGTTACCCGCTCGATCGCCTCCTCCCATCGCTGGTTGCCGGCTACGAAGTGGGCGGGGTACTCGAGCAAGCCCACGCCGGCCAGACGACGCCGGCCGGATTCCGCTCCACGGCCACCTATGGCGTCATCGCTGCCGCCGCGGCAGCGGCACGCATGATGGCGCTGTCGGAAGCGCAAACGGCCGCCGCTCTGGCCAATGCAGTTTCCTTCACCGGTGGCGTGTTGCAGTCCTTCGCCGACGGCACCGATGAATGGCGCTATCAACCCGGCGTGGTTGCGCGCAACGGGCTGACCGCAGCCGAACTCGCCCGCTGCGGATCGGTGTCGGCACCCCATGCGATCGAAGGCAAGGCCGGCCTGATTGCCGCCTTCGCCCGCGCCGGTTGCGACGTGCCGAGCATCGCCGAGGGGCTCGGAAGGCGCTGGAACATCCATCGTGTCGCCTTCAAGCCCTACCCGGTGTGCGCATTCAACCAGACGCCGGTGACGGCGGCGCTCGAGTTGCGCCTCGCGCGGCCCGACGCCGACTGGCAGTCGGTGGTCGTGCGCATGAATCCCTATGAATGCGGCTATGCCGGCATGGATGCGCGCGGTCCTTTCTCGACGATATCCGGCACGTTGATGAGCATTCCGTTCTGCATCGCCACTACCCTGAAACACGGCGCACCGGACATGACGCGGATGACGACCTACGACGATGCCGATGTGAATGACCTGGTCGAGCGGATCGAACTCGTCTCGGACGATGCGGTGCCGGTACTCAGTTGCGTGATCGAGGCGCAGGCGCGCGACGGAGAGCGTCGGGTGCTGGAACAACGAATGACGGCGCAGGACTACAACTACGATCGCGCCCAGGTGTCCACGCTGGTGCGGCGCATCGGCAAGGAGCAGCACGTTCCCGAGGCCGCTTTCGCGCATATCGAGCGCTTTGTCGAACAACTGCCGGCCGGTCGGCTCGACGATGTGCTGTCGGCCTTCCATCTGCTTGCGTGACCACGGCAGCCGGTCATAACCAGCCACAAGCAGCCACAGCCGGCCACAATCATCCACAGCGCGCCTGGATCAGCCGGGCTTGCCCAGCAATCCACCGCTGATCAGGCGTGCATAGGCCGAGATGACCGCCTCCGGCACAGGCGTGCCGCGCCTGCGCCTGCCGCGACTGGTCTTTTCGCCACCCAGGATGTACCTCATCGCGACATAGGACCGCGCGCCCAGCAGCAGCAGGGCCACGGTCTCGAACTCCTCCGGGCTATAGCCCTTCAACTCGCGCCGTTCGGCCGATCGCTCCAGCGAGCGGCGATAGCCGTCGACCAGCCGGCGAATGTGCTCTGCATGCGCTCGCGGCGCGAACACCTCGGCTTCATAGAGGATGCGATAGAAGCCTGGATTGTCGGACAGGTAGTCGCAGAATGCGCGAAAGCGGGCTACTTCGCGCTCCGGGCCGGTGGCCACGGCGTTGCCCTGTTCGCGAAGCGCAAGCGAAATGTGGTCGACCAGTTCGTGACCAACGTGCGGCAGCAGGGCATCGAACAGCGCCTGACGGTCAGCGAAATAGTTGTAGAAGGTGCCGGTGGCCATGCCGGCCTCGGCGACGATCTTTGCAATCGAGGCGCCGGCATAGCCTTCGTCGCCGACCACCTTGGCCGCCGCGTCCATCAGCTTGTGATACGTCTGCCGGGCCCGGTCCTGCCGCGCGCCGAGCCTGGGCGCCGACGACGGATCGGGCGCCTTGACTATCGCCTCGTCCGATGCCTCGTCCGATGACTTGTCCGATGCCTTGGCCCGGTTGCTCACTTGGCCGCGAACCGATCGCGCAGCAGGCGCTTGAGGACTTTGCCGGAGGGGTTGCGCGGCAACTGGTCGGTGACGATCAGATCTTTCGGGCACTTGAAGCCGGCCAGGTGCCGGCGGCAATGCGCAGTCAGCGCGTCGATATCGAGGCTCATGCCTTCACGCACGACCACGACAGCCACCGGCACTTCGCCCCAGCGCGTGTCGGGCCTGCCGATCACGGCAGCTTCGAGCACCGCGGGGTGCTCGTATATCACGCGCTCGACTTCGGACGACGCCACGTTCTCGCCGCCGGAGATGATCAGGTCCTTCTTGCGATCGGTCAGGTACAGGAAACCGTCTTCATCGAGAAATCCGATATCGCCCGAGCGCAGGAAACCGTCCGGCCAAAGTGCAAGCGCCGTCCGCTCCGGGTCCTTCCAGTAACCCGGGCTGACCTTGGGGCCGCGCATGCAGATTTCGCCTTCTACCCGGGTCGGCAACGACGCGCCGGAATCGTCGCGTATATCGATCTGCACATGCGCCACCGGCGGGCCGACCGAGCCGATCTTCGACAACTCGAATCCCGGCTCCATCAGCGTGTCGCCGGAAACGGTTTCGGTCATGCCATAGGCGTCGATGTAGCGGGCATTCGGAAAGGCTGCGACAAACTCGCGGATGCGCGATTCCGGCGTGCGCTCACCCCCGCCGATACACCACCGCAGGCTGCCCGCATCGAAATCCGAAGCCTGCGGGTACGAGAGCAGACCATTGGTCATAACCGGCGCGAGCCAGATGCCGGAGATGCGCTCG
>JBBRJB010000279.1:0-4709 GCA_038220085.1 Burkholderiales bacterium | reverse complement strand
GAGTCGACGAGTGCATTGAAGTAGAACCGCAATCCGTCCGATGAACCGCCAGCGCGAAAGCCCTGGCGGTTTTTTTTTGGGCCGCAGCTTGTGCGCCCCCCCTCCAGTAAAAAACTGAAACCATGCCGACCACCACCGACGACCTTCGAATCCGGGCCATGAAAGAACTGGCGCCGCCGTCCCACCTGATACGGGAGTTCCCGGTTTCTCCGGCGGCCGCGGAGATCACCAGCGAGAGCCGGGCGGCCATTCACCGGATCCTGCACGGAATGGATGACCGCATGCTGGTGATTGTCGGCCCGTGCTCGATACACGACCCGGCGGCAGCCCGCGAGTACGCGTCGCGCCTGGTCGAGCAGCGGCGGCGCCTAAAGGACCAGCTGGAGATCGTGATGCGCGTCTACTTCGAGAAGCCGCGCACGACCGTGGGCTGGAAGGGGCTGATCAACGATCCCGACCTCGACAACAGTTTCGACATCAACAAGGGACTGCGTTTCGCCCGCGAGCTTCTGCTCGACATCAATTCGATGGGCCTGCCGGCGGGCACGGAGTATCTCGACATGATCACGCCCCAGTACATCGCCGACCTGATCTCGTGGGGGGCGATCGGTGCGAGGACCACCGAGTCCCAGGTCCACCGCGAACTCGCCTCGGGTCTGTCGTGCCCGGTGGGCTTCAAGAACGGCACGGACGGCAGCATTCGGATCGCGCTCGACGCGATCAAGGCGGCCTCACAGCCGCACCACTTCCTGTCGGTGACCAAGGGCGGGCACTCGGCCATCGTGTCGACCACCGGCAACGAGGACTGCCACATCATCCTGCGCGGCGGCAAGTCGCCCAATTACGATCGCAGCAGCGTGGAGGCCGCCTGCCGGGAGGCCGGCAGCGCGGCGCTGGCCTGCCGGCTGATGGTCGACTGCTCGCATGGCAACAGCCAGAAGAATCCCGACAACCAGCTGCTGGTGGCCCAGGACATCGTCGATCAGCTGAGCGAGGGCGAGGCGCGTATCTTCGGCGTGATGCTCGAGAGCCATCTGGTCGCCGGGCGGGAGGACCTGATCGCCGGCCGGAGTCCGACCTACGGGCGCAGCATCACGGACGGCTGCCTGGGCTGGGAAGCCACCGAGCAGGCTCTCGAGATGCTCGCCGAGGGCGTCTCGGAGCGGCGGGTGGCGCTTTCCCAGTAAGCCACACTCGCCGCCGTCTGTCGGCAAAAAGGCCGCAGAAATCGGGTGGACGGCGGTGGTGCCCTCCAGGGCTGTCACGAGGGTGCCACTGCGTGCTGTAATAGCCCAAAGAACCCGGAGGTAGTCCATGCAGGTCACCCGTAACCCTGCTTCAGTCGGCGCCAACGCGCGAACCCGACCCAGCCCGCACGAGCGGCTGACGGCGCTGGGTCTCTCGCCCCTGGGTCGCGCCAGCGAATTCGCGGACGACATCTACTCGCTGATGGCCAAGACGCCGCTGTTTTCCGGGCTCGACATGACCGAAACCCGCGCGCTCGGGGCGTTCATGTATGTCTATGACGCGCCGGCCGGCCTCACGCTGATCAACGAAGGCGACAGCGGAGACTTCATGGTGCTGCTGATGTCCGGCATGGTGGACGTTCTGCGGCGCAACCGCTACAACTATCCCTCGCGCATCGCCGTCGCCCACGCCGGCCATGCGCTCGGGGAGATGTCGATGTTCGACGGCGAGCCGCGCTTTGCCTCCTGTGTCACGCTGGAGCAATGCCGGCTGGCGGTGCTCACCCGCGATTCGCTGATGCTGGTCCTGCAGGACGAGGCCAAGCTCGGCAACAAGATCCTCCTGAAGCTCGTGCAACTGCTGTCTGAGCGGCTGCGCCAGACCAGCGCCAAGCTCGTGTCTTACCTGGAGGCGGCGCGCGACGCCTGAATCCGTCCGGCGGGTCTCTCGCCGTATCCGGTGCCGAGATCTCAGTCGGTACGATCCTTCTGCCACAGCACGTCGCGGCCGCCGACCGCGCGGTTCAATTCGCGCGCGAGCACGAACAACAGGTCGGATAGCCGGTTGAGGTACTGCTGGCAGAGCGGCCGCACGAATTCAAGGCCGGCGAGCGCCACGACGCTGCGTTCGGCCCGGCGGCAGACGCTGCGGGCGACGTGAGCCACGGCCGCCGGTCGCGAGCCGCCCGGCAGGATGAATTCCGCGAGCACCGGCAGTTCTGCGTTGAACCGGGCCAGCCAGGCATCGAGCAGGGCGAGCCGGCGCGGCTCGATCTTCTCGAAACCCGGAATGCTGAGTTCGCCGCCCAGATCGAAGAGGTCGTGCTGAATCGCCACGACGATCAGGGCCACTTCGCGTGGCAGGTCTTCCGAGGCCAGCAGCCCAAGCATCGAGTTGAGTTCGTCGATCTCGCCGATCGCGTTGATGCGGGGACTGTTCTTGCGGGTCCGGGCGCCGTCGCCCAGGCCGGTGGTACCGTCGTCGCCTGTACGGGTCGCGATCTTCGTGAGTCTGTTGGGCATGGTCAGGTGGTTTGAAGTGATTGAATCGGGGTGACTACGGGTACTTTCACGCTTGCGCAGCAAGCGCGCTGACGATGTCGGTCTGCGCAAAATCATCGCCCTTGTAAAGCAGCGGCAGGCCGCGAACCTTGGCCAGTGCATAGCTGAACAGGTCGCCGTAGTTCAACCGGGCCGAATGGCCACTCCCTTTGCCGAATGCGACGAACGCTGCGTAGGCGGCATCCGCTTCCGCGGCGCCGGGAGCGACCATCTCGAAAACCGGTAGTCGCAGCACGTCATTCAGGAGCACGACCGCCCGCTGTCCGCGTCTGCCGTGTACGACCAGGCGTGTCTCGAGCACCGAGGCAGTACTGATCAGGACCTTGTCCGCAGTCCGGATGGCCAGCATGATCGCGTCGCGCTCCGGCTCGCCAAAGACCAGCGCGACGACGGCTGACGTGTCGATGACGATCATTCCGGCAGACCTTGCGCATCCCACCCGAGAGGATCGAAGGCGTCGCCTCGGTCAGGCACCCGGTCCAATTGCGCCAGCAACGCCGTCAGCCGCCCTGGGTCGGCCGCTGCATGCGTTTCGCTGGCAAGTCGATCAATGGCCTTTTCGACGACCGCCGTCTTGGTCAGGCCGGTCACTTTCGCAAGGCGTTCGACCTTGGCCACGACGGCGGGATTGGCAATCTGTAGCGCCATGACCGCTCCCAAGATATTGATATGTCCATCATCAATATACATCAAGGCCACGCCCGGCAACAACCTCTCGAGCGAGGGGCCGACTACCCACCCCGCAGGAGACGATGATGAAGCTGACGCGACTCTCGACGCTGAAGGTGCTGTCCGGTGCCGGCGTGAGGGCGGCGCGGATCATGACCGGTCCTTATGTCACGTCGCTCGAGATGGCCGGTTGCTCGATCACGGTCAGTGCCCTGGACCCGGCCATGCTTCAGCTCTGGGATGCGCCAGTGCACACGGCGGCATTGCGCTGGGGCTGACCCGCCGTTCTGGTGGCGGCCGATCACACGGTCGTGCGGGCCGCGCAGACGGACCGAATCGCGAGCTGGTCAGGCCCGTCACGCCTCGTCACGTCCTGCCCAGGTCGCCCCGGCGGACCAGTTCCTCCCGGATCAGCTTCCTGGTGATCTTGCCGTAGGCGGATTTCGGCAGCGCCTCCCAGAAGAAAAAGCGCTTGGGCCGCTTGTAGCGGGCGATCCTGCCCTCGACCCAGCCCGCCAGGGCCGCCTCGGACACAGTCGCGCCGGGCCGCAGGACGCAGACGGCGATACCGACCTCGCCCCAGGTGGGATCGGGTACGCCGAGCACCGTGGCCTCGGAGACATCCGGGTGCAACAGGATCTTTTCTTCGATCTCTCTCGGATAGACATTGGAGCCGCCGGAAATGTACATGTCCGAAGCGCGTCCGGTGATGAACAGGAAACCCTGCTCATCCAGATGTCCGAGATCGCCGGTTCGAAACCAGCCGTCGCGAAACGCCTTGCTGTTGGCCTCGGGGTTGTCGTGATAGCCGGCAAAGACGGCCGGGCCGGCCACGCAGATCTCGCCGGTGGCGCCTGCGGGCAGATCCTCGCCGGCATCGTTCTGTATCGACACCTGCATGCCGGTGCGCTCGAAGCCGCAGGTGCCGATGCGGGCGTCGACGCTGTCGTCCAGGTGGTGATGGGCCGGCGGCAGCACGGTGATGTTGCCGGTTACTTCGCCCAGACCGAAGTACTGCACCAGGACCGGCCCGAGTTTGGCCAGGGCGAGCTTCTGGTCGGCCCGGTACATCGGCGCACCGGCGTAGATGACGTAGCGCAGCGAGGTGTGGTCGTGCTCGTCGACGGCCGGATGCTCCACCAGCAGCTTCAGGATCGTCGGCACGGTGAACATATTTGTCACCCGCCACTTCTCGACCAGGGACCAGGCCGCATCGATGTCGAATCGTTCCGTCGGCAGCAGGATGGTCTTCACGCCGTGGGCGACCTGCGCCAGCTGGTGAATGCCGGCACCGTGCGACAGCGGCGCCACGACCAGCGATGCGTCCTTTTCGGGTGTGGTTCCGGGCATCAGGTCGCACAGGTGATTGGTGATGACGAAGGCCATCTGCCCGTGCGTCAGAACCGCGGCTTTCGGCCTGCCGGTGGTCCCGGAGGTGAAGAAGAACCAGCAGGGGTCGTCACGTCCGACCGTCGCCGTCGGCACGGTCTCCTGCGCGAATCGCGACACCAG
>JBBRJB010000278.1:0-4719 GCA_038220085.1 Burkholderiales bacterium | reverse complement strand
GCCGGGTTTTGGCGGGGATACCGTCAGGGCGCTGCAATCGGTGCCGGTGCCGGCGCTCGTGCTGGCGCCCGCTCTCGATCTCTACAATTCCGCCGAGGCCGCCCGCTTCGCGGCGAACGCGATGCCCCAGGCGCGATTCGTGGAGATTCCCTCGTGCTGGGGACACCAGTCGGCTTCTGCGGCGGATCCGGAGGCCGCGGCGTTCCTCAACCGGGAAATCTCCGGCTTCCTCCGCTCGACCCCTTCTCATACTCCGACAGGCTAGCACCCGCTTGCGCTCGGTGAGCCGCCGGGCGGGAAGCGGTCCTGGTTGAAAGCCGGGCTCGAAAGCTGCCCGAGACCAGGATCATCCGCTTTGCGACGCGAGGAGATCCCTTTTGAATCATCTGATCCGCAGGGCAGTCTGCATGACCGCTGTGGCCGGGCTGGCCGCCTGCGGCGACACGGCGCGCCTGCCGGTATCCGCCGGCACCGGCCCCAACCCGCAGCTGCCGCCGCCGAACAAGAGCCTGATCCCGACCGTCAACATCGCACCGGCAGTCGGCTGGTCGCAGCGGCAGGCGCCGCAGACCGCGCCCGGCACCGTAGTGGTGTCCTTCGCAGACGGTCTCGATCATCCGCGGTGGGTGTATGTGCTCCCCAACGGGGATGTGCTGGTCGCGGAGTCCAACAAGCCACCCAGGCCGGAAAACGCCTCCGGTGGCATCAAGGGCTGGATCATGGGCAAGGTGATGGCGAAGGCGGGCGCCGGTGTGCCGAGCGCCAACCGGATAACCCTCTTGCGCGACAAGGACGCCGACGGGGTTGCGGAGACACGCTCGGTCTTCCTGAGCGGGCTGAATTCTCCCTTCGGCATGGCGCTGGTCGGCGAGGATCTCTATGTGGCCAACACCGATGCGATCGTGCGATTCCCCTACAAGGAAGGGGAGACGACGATCAGTGCCGCGGGAACGCGACTGGTGGAACTGCCGGCCGGCCCGCGCAATCATCACTGGACCAAGAACATCATCGCCAGCACCGATGGATCGAAGCTCTATGCAACCGTCGGTTCCAACAGCAACGTCGCTGAGAACGGGATGGAGGAAGAGGAGGGCAGGGCGGCAGTCTGGGAGGTCGACCGCCGCAGCGGCGAGCACCGGATCTTCGGCTCGGGGTTGCGCAATCCGAACGGCATGGCGTGGACGCAGGATGGCGTCCTGTGGACGGTCGTCAATGAACGCGACGAGATCGGCAGCGACCTGGTGCCCGACTACCTGACCTCAGTGAGGGACGGCGGATTCTACGGCTGGCCGTACAGCTACTTCGGCGCGAACGTGGACGAGCGGGTGCAGCCTCAGCGGCCGGATCTGGTGGCGAAGGCGATCAAGCCCGACTATGCCCTCGGTCCCCACACCGCGTCGCTCGGCCTTGCCAACGCTCGCGGAAATTCCCTGGGAGCGTCGTTCTCCGAAGGCATGTTCATCGGCCAGCACGGATCCTGGAACCGCAATCCAGTGAGCGGCTACAAGGTGATATTCGTCCCGTTCTCGGGAGGACGACCGTCCGGCGATCCGGTCGACGTCCTGACCGGTTTTCTCAGCGAGGACGGCGATGCCAGGGGCCGGCCGGTCGGTGTGGCGCTGGACAAGGAAGGCGCGCTACTGGTGGCGGATGACGTGGGCAATCGGATCTGGCGGGTAAGCGCCAAGCCCTGACCGGCAGTCACCCCGAGCCGGTCCGGGGGCTCCAGATAGGCGACTTCCAGGGCGCCGATTGATTGGGCCGTCGACCCGCGTCGGGACAACGATCAGCAATGCCGCGACGGGCAGGAGGAAACTGGATTTCTGCGCGATCCGGCCGCCTGGGTTCGTCATTGTCAGGGCTTGCGGAACAAAAAGCTCAAGCCGATCACCCAGGCCAGGGAAGCGGCCCAGCCGCCCAATACATCGGATGGAAAATGAACCCCGAGGTAGATGCGGGAAGCACCGACCAGCAGCGTGAAGAGGGCGCCGAGAATCAGCGCCGGCCAGCGCGCCGGACTGTTCCAGACGAGAACCGTCAGTGCGGCTGCGAACGCCATGCTCTGCATCGCATGGCCGCTTGGGAAACTGAAGGACACTTCCGGCGCCACGGATGGCCAGAGATCCGGCCGAGTGCGCGCGAACAGATGCTTGGCGAGCTGGTTCAGGAGGGCCGCGCCGCCCGTTGCCAGGCTCCAGTAAATCGCATCGATCCAGCGGCGCCGCAAGAGCAGGATCGCGCAGACGGCAATGTCTAGTGCTCCGACCCAGCGTCCGGAACCTGCGGTCGACAGGATCAGCATGAAGCCGTCCAGCTGCTGGCTGGCGTGACGGTGCATGAACAGAAGGATCGCCTCGTCGAAAGCCATCGCGCTGCGCTCCCGGATCTCCTGCGCCAGCACACCGAACAGGAGCAGGGGCGCAAGGATGCCGGCAAAGAGGGCACCCAGGCGCAGCCGCTGCGGGTACAGCCGGGCCAGCACGGTCTGCACGACCGGGGCGCGTCTGCGGGCGTCGGATTTCATCGAGTTTGTTATGCTTTCAGGGCAATGACCAGAAACAGCCGGGAGCCGACCGGGAGGCGGGCGCTGGCGGCCAGGATTTCCGCCCAGTTCGACCAGGCCCTCTCGCAGGCCGCCGAAACGATGGATTCCTTCGAATTGGGCTGGGATGATACCGGCCCCGGGGAGGCCGACGACGAGGCGGACGGTGATCTGCTGCCGCTGGAGTTCCAGCTGGCGGATCTGGAACGCGCGCTCGACACCATGTTGCTTGAACGTGACCGCTTCATGTATGGCGACGACTGTGCCAACCCGGCCCCGGGGGGCGCCGAAACGCCGCCGGTCGGCACCGGCCGGCAGAAAGGGAACCCGTGAGAACGCAGGTAGTGATCGTAGGTGGCGGCCCTGCCGGGCAGCTGTTGTCGCGGCTGCTGGGCCTCGCCGGGGTCGATACGCTGCTCCTGGAGGTGCGCAGCCGGGAATACGTGCTGGGGCGGATCCGCGCCGGCGTGCTGGAGCAGGGCACGGTCGGGCTGCTGGAGCAGGCCGGCGTCGCCGGGCGCTTGAAATCTTCGGGTCTGCTACACGATGGTATCGAACTGGCGTTTGCCGGGGCGCGCCACCGGATCGACTTTGCCGCCCTGGTGCCGGGCAAGCACGTGACGGTCTACGGCCAGACCGAAGTGACCCGCGACCTCATGGACGCCCGCGACGACGCGGGCGCCGCTTCCGTCTATGAGGCGGCGGACGTCGAGGTCCTGGATATCACGACCGACACCCCCCGGGTCCGGTACAGCAAGGACGGTCGGCGGCATGAGGTCCGCTGCGACTTCGTTGCGGGATGCGACGGATTTCATGGCATCTGCCGTCAGGCGATCCCGGCCGACGTCCTGAGGGTCTACGAAAAAGTCTACCCGTTCGGCTGGCTGGGCGTGCTCTCAGAGACGCCGCCGGTATCTCAGGAGCTGATCTACGCCAACCACGAACGCGGTTTCGCGCTTTGCAGCATGCGCTCGCTCTCGCGCAGCCGTTATTACATCCAGTGCCCGTTGGAGGAGAAGGTCGAAGACTGGTCGGATCAGCGGTTCTGGGACGAATTGCGTCGGCGCCTCGACCAGCGCGCGGCCGACAGTCTGGTCACGGGCCCGTCGATCGAGAAGAGCATCGCCCCCTTGCGCAGCTTCGTTGCCGAGCCGATGCGCCATGGACGGCTGTTCCTGGCTGGCGACGCCGCGCATATTGTGCCGCCGACCGGCGCGAAGGGGCTCAACCTGGCCGCAAGCGACGTACACTACCTGTCTGATGCCCTGGTGGCGTATTACCAGGGCGGGTCCGGGCATGAGTCCAGCGGCAGGAGTGCCGGAATCGATGCCTATTCCGAGCGCTGCCTCCGAAGGGTCTGGAAAGCAGTGCGATTTTCCTGGTGGTTTACCTCGATGATGCACAAGTTTCCGGATAGCGGCGCCTTCGGCCAGAAGATCCAGGAGGCGGAACTGGACTATCTGGTGACCTCTCCGGCTGGTGCCACCTCGCTTGCCGAGAACTACGTCGGCTTGCCATACTGATCGCCACCCCGAGTCGTGAATAGGGGCGAACCCGCCAGCACGCGAACGCTCGCGGTCTCGGCGCTCGGCGTCATCTTCGGAGACATCGGCACCAGTCCGCTCTACACGGTGAGGGAGTCGTTCTCGTCGCTGACCGGGCTGCCGCTGAACGCACAAACACTGATGGCCGTGCTGTCGCTGATCTTCTGGTCGGTGACTGTCATCGTGTCGTTCAAGTACGTGCTGATCATGCTGCGTTTCGATCATCGGGGCGAGGGCGGCGTACTGGCGTTGCTGTCTTTGACCTTGCGCAAGGTGGAAGGTCATCGCCGCGTAAGCCTGGCGGTGACGGTGCTCGGCGTCTTCGCTGCCGCCTTGTTCTTTGGCGACGCGATGATCACGCCGGCTATATCGGTGCTGGCTGCGGTGGAGGGCATCGTGGTGGTGGCTCCCCGGTTGCATGACTGGGTGGTGCCGATTGCGGTCGTGATCCTGTCCGTCCTGTTCTGGGTGCAAAGACACGGCACCGCCTCGGTCGGACGTGTGTTCGGACCGGTGATGATGTTCTGGTTCCTCAGCCTCGCCGCCCTGGGGCTGGTCAGCATCGTCCAGTCGCCGCAGGTGCTCTACGGGCTGCATCCGAAATTCGCATTCTGGATTTTTCGCGAGAGCCCG
>JBBRJB010000277.1:0-4727 GCA_038220085.1 Burkholderiales bacterium | reverse complement strand
ACATTCCGAAAGGATAGTTGTCGCGAAGATCGCTCTTGACGGTGAACGGGAACCGGGCGAGGTCGCTCAGGTCCTTCAGGTCGTACGGGTGCAGGCCCTTGGCATCGAAGGCCTTCCGGTAGTGCGGGACCGCCTGGTATGCACGCTGCAGCGTCGCCTGCAGACGCTGCAACTGCAGCGCCGAGATCTCGTCGCGGCTGGCGGTCTCGATCGGTTCCAGGTCAGCGGGTGCGGGTCGTTGCACGGGCATCGTCGGTCTCCTCGCGTGATCTGCGCATGTCGTGGGTGTTCCTGGCTGATGGCGTTGCATTCCGCAACAGCGTGCCGTTCGTGCTCAAGCGGCGACCGCGGGCTTGCCCTTGAGGGTATACGATCGGCCGCGGAACACCGCAACCCGTTCGCCCCGCTGATTGCAGACCTGCACATCGTAGACACCGGTGCGACCGGCGCGAAATACCTCGACGCAGGATGCCGTCAACAAGTCATCGAGCCGGGCGGGCGCAAGGAAGTCGACGGCGAATCCCGAGGCGACCGTGAGTTCGTTGTACGAATTGCAGGCGAACGCGAAGGTCGAATCCGCCAGCGTCGCCATGAACCCGCCATGGCAGATGTCGTGGCCGTTGAGCATGTCTTCGCGCACGCGCATGGAAATGGTGGCGCTGCCGGGCCCGACTGCCTGGATCTGCATCCCCAGCGCCCGGCTGGCGCGGTCGTTGCGATGCAGGCCCTCACGCACGTAGTCGGCCAGGTCCTGCGGCGACGTCGACCGCGTCGGTGAGGCCGGCAGCGACGACGGGACAGTTTCCCGGGCGGAAGAATCGGCTGGCATTGTCGGGGATTCCTTCTGTTCTTTCAACGAAACGGAAACCGGCCGCACGCGCCGGCTAACTCACGCGCTGGCCAAGGTTGCATGCCATTATTGACGTTGCATGTCATTATTGACCGACCGTTCGGTAGATAATAAGATCAACCGCCGGTGGGCGCAAGTGTCCTCCGCCGGCGGTCCACACGCAGCAAGGGGGGCAGATGGCACGCGGCAGAGCATCGGGTTACGACGGGCAACGGCAGGCGATCCTCGATCAGGCCGCGCAGTTGTTCGCGCGTCAGGGCTATTCCGCCACCTCGATGAACCAGGTGGCCGACGCCTGCGGCCTGTCCAAGGCGACCCTGTATCACTACTTCCGGGACAAATACAGCCTGCTCGTGAGCATCGCCGACGGCCATGTCAGCCGACTGCAGTTCCTGGTCGAGGATCTGGCGCAGTGCCCGCAGCCAGCGCGCGAGCGGCTCGAACAGTTGATCCACCGCATCGTTGCCGAGTATGCCAACGCCCAGGACGCGCATCGCGTCCTGACCGAGGACGTGAAATTCCTCAATCCCGAAGACCAGGCCCGCGTGCTGGCGAAGGAACGGCTGGTGGTGGCAGCCTTCGCGCGCGCGGTTTCCGACCTGCGCCCCGAACTCGACTCGGCAGCACTGGCGAAACCCCTGACCATGCTCCTGTTCGGCATGATCAACTGGATGTTCACCTGGCTGAAGCCGGATGGCGCCTTGACGCACGACGCGATGGCGCCGATCGTCTCGGACCTGTTCTTCGGGGGGATTCCGGCGGTGCGGATTCCTGACCGCCCTGGCGAACCCGTGTGCGCGGGCCAAACAGTGCCGGTTCAGGACCCCTGACCACTGACGTCGAGGGGCTCTGGCCAGGACAGATCGAAGGGCTTGCTGAAGAAATCGGTCGATCGGGTCCGCCTGTTCAAGTCCGGATCCGCGACCTTCGGCTCCCTCAGGTCGAGGACCTCCACCAGGTCGAGATCGCGCCGTGCTGGCGCGCAGCGCAGGAGTTCCCTATCAAAGCGAAAGCACGTACGCAACGCCTCATGGCGATCCACAATATCGCTCAGCGTTGTCGCAAGCGCTTCGACATCGATGCGACCTCGCCCGGTCCAACTCATCGACACATGGTGGGCAGTACTCAACGGATCCTGCTGCTGAAGGAACCACAGTC
The DNA here is from genome assembly GCA_038220085.1 of Burkholderiales bacterium. Taxonomy (GTDB): domain Bacteria; phylum Pseudomonadota; class Gammaproteobacteria; order Burkholderiales; family Burkholderiaceae_E; genus Lautropia. The sequence goes on along the minus strand of JBBRJB010000277.1, from coordinate 2,719 downwards.
GCCGCTGCCCCGAGGATATGTCCAAGGAGCCCGCCAGGGGCGCCTCCAGGACTGGTAAAGTCGATTCCTGTCCAACGCCCTGCTTACGCAGGTGCGCCGCGATTTCACCGCCCCAGCGCGCCAGCAGTGCGCGTATTTCGGGTTCGGCACTGCGGTCAGAAATCGTGACCCGCAGCTTCTGGTTGTCGAGTCGGAAACTCGCGCCGCGTTTCGTGATCTCGTCGATTATTCTGGCGATATCCTGCATGAATCTGATTACCGGGACATCAGTCCGATCGCCGACGGGGGATCAGATGCTGCGACGACGGCCGGGACTGGCTGACCGAAAGCCGCCGACAATTGACGGATCGTCGGACGCTCGAAAATGCTGGTTTGCCGGACGGCGGAAAACAACGTGCGGTCGAGTCGGGAAGCTATCCGGGCCGCACTCAGCGAATCGCCACCCAGTTCAAAGAAGGAATCGATGACGCCGATCGGCTCGATACCAAGCACTTCCTGCCAGATTGACACCATCGATGTTTCGGCCACGGAACTCGGGGCGACATAGTCGCTGGACAGTGCAAGCCGACCCCCGGCATAGGGTGGCAGAAGGCGACGATCCACTTTGCCATCGGGACTCAATGGCATTTCATCGATGAAGACAAACTTGCGAGGAACCATCTGGTCCCCGACTTGCCGGCTGACATGCGCACGAATGGCTGCGATCGAGGGGCGCAGCGAGGCGCCGGAAACGAGGTAGGCAACAAGGCGGGTTTCACCGTAAGAGTCGGTTTGCCCCTTGACTGCCGCCTGTTCGATCGAATCAAACGTCATCAGCAGGCGTTCGATCTCGTCGGCGTCGATCATCTCACCTGCGATCTTGACCTTATGGTCGGCTCTTCCCAGATGCACCAGGCAGCCGTCCTCAAGCAGCCGACCAAGGTCTCCGGTACGATAGCGCCGGATACCGCCAGCATGTGTGAATCGCACCGCTGTCAGGTCGGGCCTGTGCCAGTAGCCGACCGCAAGATACTTGCTCGCCACCTCGATTTCACCGACCCCGCCACTGACAACGTCGTGGCCGTGTCCGTCGACGATTTGCACGGACATTCCCGCGACCGGATAGCCGATCGGCACCGGTCCATCGGAGCGCGATGCCAAAGGCGCATCCACCGTCCTGTCCTTGCCCCCGGATCCAACGAAGAACTGCGTGGCCAAGCCACACTCGGTAGCGCCGAGGCCGTTGACCAGGATACAGTCGGCACCGAAGCCACTTCGGAACCGATCGAGGTCAGCAACGGTGCAGCGATCTCCCTCAAGTCTTATCGCGCGCAGGTCCGGAAACCGATCGTCATCATCCGCCAGCTGCCGGAAAATCGACGGCACCGAATGGAATATGGTGATTCGTTCCTGTTTAACCCAGCTGGACAACCGGTCCAGTCCGTTCGAGACGAGGTCAAAGGGCACCAGGCAGGCTCCGTTGCAAAGCGCGCCGAACATGGTCGAAACCGTTCCGCTGAAACTGGGACTCTGTATGAGGCTCATCCGGTCGCAGGACGAGAAGCCAAGCGAATTGGTATATCGCCTGATATTGTCCAGAACATTGCGATGCGAATCGCAGACGCCCTTCGGCTCACCGGTGGAACCCGACGTAAAGAAGATATAAGCGAGGTCGCCGGCTGCGCAACCGCCGACGAGGTTCGCCGGCGATTGGCTCCTGTCGATCGCTTCGGCGTCGAGCACCGGACAGCGTGCCTGCGATATGAGCCTCGCCAGCGACAAGTGCTTCGGCGAACTGACCAGCACGTCAGGCTGCAGAAAATCCAGCGTCCTGCCGAGCGCCGCTGCGGGCAATCTCCTGTCGACGGGAACGAAAACCCCCCCGGCCTTGAGCACCGCAAGGGTCCATACCACCGAATGAACACCCTGATCGCAAAGAAGCGCTATGCGCGGCTGAATCCGGGCGGAATTCGCCGAAGGGCCGACGTCGATCGCGGCTTCGGGCACAGTCCAGCGAAGCAAGGTCCGGGCCGCGCAGTTGGCCTGGGCATTCAACTCCTGGTAGCTGAAGTCGCTCCCTTCGAAAGAAAGCGCCACCTTGGACTGCCAGCGCGATGCGGTCGACTCGAAAACCCGATGCAGCGACGATTCAAGGTTTGAATCGTCGAAAGCTCTGAATTCCTCCGGAAACTGCATCGGCCTGACCCCACTCACTGTTTACCCTCACCAAGTTGAGATTCCGATCCCGATAACACCGCCGCAAAGAGCGAAAACTCTGCGGCGAGCGGCTGGAACCCGACCTGGGCTTTCCCAACTTCGCCGGAAGAAAAAGCTGATTCGGCGTAAGAATAACGCACGCCAGCGATGTCGAACGCAATGTCGACAGGTCATGGGCCTGGTTCCTGCATCTCGATATGTCCACCTTATCAGAGGGCGCGATGCTCATGTCGACGTCGAACTCCAGGGTCGCCGGCTGTAAAGCATGCTGACACTGGTCCGGGCAGACCCGTCGATTCGGCAAACATCGGCGCTGCAAACTAGCTGCGCCAGGTCCCACGCGCTCGCAGCGCACCGGTCGCCAGCGCCGTGCCCACGACGATCACCACCCCGCCGATGATCATCGCCAGGTCTACCGACTCCGCGAGAAAGAGCACGCCCCAGAGCACACCGAACACCGGGATCAGGAATGTCACCGACAGCGCCGCCGACGCGCTCACCTGGGCGATCAGGCGGAAGAAGA
>JBBRJB010000276.1:0-4744 GCA_038220085.1 Burkholderiales bacterium | reverse complement strand
ACCCTTCACGACCTGCAGGCAGCCGTTCTCGCGCGTCGAGTGATCCAGCGCCACCATCACGCTGGCCATCAATGGAAACACGCAGCCGTTGTGGTACCAGTACCCGTAATCCTGATGCCATTCCCAGGCGCCGCCGACCTCGGGCTCCTTGGCAGTGAGTTTGGAGTGGTAGTGATAGACCTCGCCGCCGAGCATCTGCTCCATCCGGTCGACCACCCGCTGCGAACGCGCCGCCAGCCCGTAGACGCTGTCGCCCGGGTGGTTCCAGGTGGCCATGCGGGTGGACATCCCAGCCTTGTCCTTGCGGTCGTACAAGCTGCTGCGAAGAGCCGGGTCGGTCTCGATGGCCTCGCGCATCAAGCCGATCTCTTCCGCGTCGAAGAGCTTCCTGATCGTGAAATAGCCATCGCGGTCATAGGCCGACTGCTGCTCGGCGCTGAGGATCGATGCGGTCACTGCTTTGTCTCCCGGGGTACCGCGCCCTTCATGGCGCGCAGGTCGCCATGATAGCGATTCCAGAGCCACCCTGGCGAGCCCGGCCGGCGTGGCATCATTGGCCGTTCCACCCCTGGATATACCAGCCGTCGACCGCCGCCGGACCGCGCGGCAACGAGGGCTACTCACTGGAGCAAGCGCCGCCATGGCTCGCCGATTCGTGATCGCAGGAATGTTGCACGAGACCAATACCTTTTCGCCGGTGGCGACCCCGCTCGCATCGTTCTTCTCGCGCGCGGCCGCGCTGGCACCGGGCGAAGGACCGATGCTGACCGGCCAGCGGGCCATCGATGCCTATGCCGGCACCAATATCGCGTTTGCGGCCTTCCTCGACGCGGCGGCCGCGGTCGGCGGTGAAGTCGACGTGCCGGTCTATGCCAATGCCTCGCCCAGTGCGCCGACCGACGCCTGGTCCTACGACACCATGGCCGATGCCATTGTGGCGGCGGTTGCCAAGGGATGCGACGCCGTCATGCTGGACCTGCACGGCGCGATGGTCGCCGAGGGACACGACGACGGCGAAGCCGAATTACTGCGCCGGATCAGGGAGGTTGCGCCGGACGTTCCGATCGCGGTCGCACTGGACTTCCATGGCAACCTGAGCCCGGCGCTGGTGACGCGCGCCAACGTCATCACCGGCTACCGGACCTATCCGCACATCGACATGGGCGAAACCGGTATGCGGGCGGCCCGCACGCTGATGGCGATGCTCGAGGGCAAGGTGAAACCTGTGGTGCTGCAGCGCTGGCTGCCGATGCTGACCCACATGAACCAGCATTCCCCGATGTTCCAGCCGATGAAGGACATCATGGGCCGGGCGATCCGCATGGAAGCCGATGGCGAGGTGCTCAATGCCTCGGTGTTCGGCGGCTTTCCCCTGGCCGACATCCCCTGGGCGGGTCTCAGTGTCATCGTGGTGGGGGACGAGTCGCGCCGCGAAGGGCTCACCGCCGCGCAGGCGGCCTGCGACGAACTCGCGAAGATGGCCTGGGACCGGCGCGCCGAGTTCGTCTATCGACCCGATCCGCTCGCCAGGACGATCGAACAGGCCAAGGCACTGCGCGACTACCCGGTCGTGCTGGCGGACCATGGCAACAATACCGCCTCGGGTGGCTCGGCCGACACGATGGAATCGATCGAGCAGGCCCTGCTCCAGGGACTGGACGGGATCGTTGCCGGGCCGGTCTGCGATCCTGCCACCGTCCAGGCCATGATCGACGCCGGCGTCGGGTCCCGGGTCACCCTGCCCGTGGGCGGGCGCGTCGACATGCCCAGCATCGGCCGCAAGGCCGTGCCGTTGACCCTGACCGGCACGGTCCGGTGCATCACCGACGGGCGCTTCACCATCACGGGGCCGATGATGACCGGCGTCAAGGTCGGCTGCGGCCGCACGGCGGTCCTGGACACCGGTCCGCTGCAGCTGGTCGTCTCGGAGGAGCGCGTCGAACCGGTGGACCTCGGCGTCTTCACCCATTGCGGGCTCGATCCGCTGCGCGCAAAGTACATCATGATCTATTCGCGCCAGCACTTTCGCGCCGGCTTCGAACCGATCGCCCGCAAGATCCTCATGACCGCCGGGCCGGGCGTGTGCAGCTCCGACTATGACCAGTTCCCCTACCGTAACCTGCGCCGGCCGATCTACCCGCTGGATCCGGACATGCAATGAGTCGCGGAGCGAGTCGGGAGATCGGCCGCTTGTGGTGCCTGCGCTTGTGGTGACTGAGTACGGCGCCGCGGCGAATCGCCCTGGGTGAAGCCGATCGCACGCGTGCCGCCCGAGTCCCTGCCCCCTGCCGGACCCTATGCACCCCGCTGGCATCATGCGCCGGTCCTCGCCGGCGTCGCGCTGGGGCATCTCGCCATCGGCTGGGCGCTGAGCCGGATCGACATGAGCATGGATGTCTCCCGCGAGACGGCACCGCTGATCGTGCGCTTCCTCGCGGCCGAGGCCCCTGCTCCTGGGCCGTCCTCTCTGTCGGCGCCCGCGCCGGTTTCCGCGCCGGTTTCCGCGCCGGTTTCCGCGCCGGCGCCCGCGCCGCCGCCCAAGCCTGTTCAGGCGCCGGGCCCGGTGATCACGCCCGCACCTGCACCGGTACCCGAGCCGGTACCCGCACCCGAGGCCGCGCCGCCGGAAGCGCCGCCGCCGCCGCCGCCGTCACCACCCCCTCCACCCCCTCCACCCGCGCCGCCGCCGCCGCCGCCGCCCAAGCTCCCACCGAAACGGCAACCGGCGCCTTCCCCGCCTGCGCCGCCGGCCTCGTCGGTATCCCCCGCTGCGGCCGCTGCATCGCCGATGTCCTCCGAGCCGGCCACATCACAGGAGCGGCCCACCGCGCCCTTGCCGCCCGGCCGCTCACCGGCCTCCACGCCGCAGGCCCCGCAGCCGGGGGGGCCACCGCAGCCGCTGGCCACTTCGCAACCGTCGCAGGAACCTGCAACGGTCCCGGCGACCGCCGTGCGCTACCTGAAGCCGCCGGCGCCGGTCTATCCTGCCTTCTCCCGCCGCGCGGGGGAATCCGGGCGGGTGCTGATACGAGTCCTGATCGAAGAAACCGGCAGTCCGCGCACGCTGGAACTGCAGCAGTCATCGGGCTATGCGCGACTCGACGACAGCGCACTGGCCGCGGTCCGCGCCGCCCGCTTCAAACCCTATACCGAAGACGGCACTCCCCGCCCCGTGTGGGTACTGATCCCGATCGTCTTCGACCTGGAGAGATGAACTTGAACCAACCGGTCACCCTCGGCTTCGGGCACTTCCTCGCCCAGAGCGATGCGGTCAGCAGGGTTCTGCTGGCCATCCTGATCCTGATGTCGGTGGTGTCCTGGACGCTGATCGTCTCCAAGGGCATCTCGCAACTGTTCCGGCGCGCACGCAGCGAGACGTTCCTGACGATGTTCTGGAATGCCAGTTCGCTGCAGGCGGTGCAACAGGAGATCACGAACCACGGCGTGCACGACCCCTTCTCCCACCTGGCGGCGCACGCGATGCACGCGCAGGCGCATCATGCCCGCTACGGCACCTCCCGGCTCGAGGAAGCCGGCACGGCCCAGGATTTTCTCACCCGCACCATCAAGAAAGTGCTCGACGAAGAGACGGTGCGCCTGGAGAACGGGCTGACGATGCTGGCGACGATCGGCGCCACCGCACCATTTTTCGGGCTCTTCGGCACCGTCTGGGGTGTCTACCACGCGCTGGTGGCGATCGGCCTGGGCGGCTCGGGCTCCCTGGACAAGGTGGCCGGTCCGGTCGGCGAAGCGTTGATCATGACCGGCCTGGGGCTCGCGGTCGCGCTGCCAGCGGTGATGGGCTACAACTGGCTCACCCGCAGCAACCGCGTGCTGGCCGCGAAACTGGACGCCTTTGCCTTCGAGCTGTTCGCCTTTCTCTCGTCCGGTCAGACGCTGCGGTCCGGTCGACAGTCACCCGGCGAGATACCGCGCAATCCGCCGGATACCGGCGCGCGCACCAGCGACACCCCCTGACAGGAGCCAGCCATGGCCTTTGCGAGTTTCGATTCCCGCCGTGCCAGCGCCCCGATGGCCGACATCAACATGGTGCCGCTGATCGATGTGATGCTGGTTCTGCTCGTCATCTTCATCATCACGGCTCCCCTGCTGACCCACACCGTCAGGCTCGACCTGCCCAAGGCCGATGCGGTGCCGACCAGCGACCCGCGCGACAAGATCGCGTTCGCGATCGACGCCGGCGGCAACCTCTTCTGGGACAACGAGCCGATCACCAGGCCCGAAGCCGCCCGCCGCTTTCGCGAGGCCGCCGCGCGTGAGCCTCAGCCGGAACTTCACTTGCGCGCCGATCGCGCGGTCGCCTACGAGCATGTCGCCAGGACGCTTGCCGACGCGTCCCAGGCGGGCCTGAGCCGGATCGGTTTCATCAGCATCGAAGAAGAACGGTAGCCACGCGCGCCGGATGGCGCAGAATCCCCTATTTCGACGACAAGGACAGGGACATGGCGAGGAAATCAGAGGAGAGCGTTGCATGGATCACGGGAGGCGCCACCGGCATCGGACTGGCTGCCGCGCAGGCCCTCGGGGCGGCCGGCTACCGGCTGGTGATCTCGGGGCGGCGAGCCGAGGAGCTGGACAAGGCGGTCAAGACCTTGAGCGCTTCCGGGGTGCAGGCCAAGTCGCGGCCGCTCGACGTCTCCGATGCGGCGGCGGTGCAGTCGGTTGCAGATGCGATCCTCGCCGACTTCGGCCGTATCGACGCCCTGGTCCTGTCCGCCGGCAC
>JBBRJB010000275.1:0-4759 GCA_038220085.1 Burkholderiales bacterium | reverse complement strand
TCGCCGCGATTCGTTGAAGGTCTTCTGGGCGGCCGCATCCCCGTCCGGATCGCCGGCAAACTGCTGGGCGTGACGCGGCATGCCGGCGAGCGGACGAGAGCGCGCGGTATTTTCATTGCGCGCCGCCGTCCAGGCCCGGGTGGCATCCGCGGCATTATCCGGAACGGCTGCCAGCGCCGTTTCGGCCGCCTGGACTTCTGCCGCTGGTGCATTGGCAGCCTTGAGGTCGGCCACGCGCTTGGCGGCAGCGGCCTTGTCGACGGCGAGCGCCGACGGCACGTCTTTCAGCTTGGCGGCAAACTCATCCGCCCGGGCCTTGAAGATCGCCTGGACCTCCTTCTCCTTGGGATCGTTGATCAGCCTCTCCTCGACCTGGGTGATGGTCTGGAGTTTCTTGCCGTAGGTGGCCTGAGGAACCGGGGATCCGGTCTGCGCCAGGCCGAGCCAGACGACCGGGATCATGTAGGCGATGATCAGGATGATGTACTGCGCGACCTGGGTCCAGGTCACCGCACGCATGCCGCCCAGGAAAGAACACACCAGGATGCCGGCGAGGCCGAGGAAGACGCCGATCTGGAATGGCAACCCGGTCAGCCGCGCGGTGATGATCCCCACGCCCACGATCTGCGCCACCACATAAGTGAAGGAGCACAGGATGGCGGCCAGAACGCCGATGAAGCGCGGCAGGTTGCCCTCGTAGCGGGCGCCGAGAAAATCCGGAATGGTGAACTGCCCGAACTTGCGCAGGTACGGCGCCAGGAAGAACGCGACCAGGCAGTAGCCGCCGGTCCAGCCCATGATGAAGGCGAGCCCACCGTAGCCGGTCAGGTACAGAGTACCAGCCATGCCGATGAACGAGGCCGCGCTCATCCAGTCGGCGCCGGTCGCCATGCCGTTGTAGATCGCAGGCACCCGCCGGCCGGCGACGTAGTACTCCGCCGCGTCGGTGGTGCGGCTCATGATGCCGATGCCGGCATAGAGCCCGATCGTGGCCAGCAGGAAGATGATTCCGATCCAGGACTTGGGCAGTCCCATCTGCTCGAGAATCGCCAGGACGACCACGAACAGGAGGAAACCGCCGACGTACCAGCGGTAGACCTTGTTGAGTTGCTTCTTGAATGCGGCGTTGTCCGCCGCAGCGTTGCCGGAGGTTCCGGCTGCGAAAATGCCCGCCATTGTCATTCTCCCTCGGCGACGCCGAATTCCTGGTCAAGCCGGTTCATCGTCCGGGCGTAGTACCAGATCATGAGTACGTAGACGATCAGCGCACCCTGGCCGCCGACCCAGAAACTGAACGGCCAGCCGAAGAAAGTGAAGTTGAGGTCACGCGCAAAGTACCCCACCCCGAATGTGACCAGGAACCAGATGACCATCAGCACCGCTGTGATCCGCAGGTTCTTGTGCCAGTACTCCTTTTGTCTCTCGTTCAAATCCACTTCCGTTCTCCTTGTTATCGGTAACGCTAATGCTTAGCCGCAGCCTGCTGCGGGTGCGGCTAGCCCGTCGCGCCTATTTCCCTTTCCAGCTGAGCAGCCACCTTCGGCTCGAAATTCCTGAGGTGGGCGACGATGCGTCGCGCCTCGTCGGGTTGGTGGCGATCCATGTGCACCCGCGCAAGCTGGTACCAACCGTAGGGGCTCATCGGTTGCAGTTCCGTGTTGCGCTTGAGGGCGGCGGCAGCCTCGTCGTAACGGTGCTGGCGGATCAGGGCGAGCCCGAGGCCATACCAGGCGCGGTCGAGCTTGGGGTCCAGGGCGAGCGCCTGCCGAAAAGCGAATTCGGCGCTGTCGACGTCGGCTTCGCCCTCGAGCAGGAAGGCAAGGTTGAACCAGTCGGCGGCGCTGCGGCCCGGGTGAAATGTCACGAGGGACCGCAGGTTCTCGATCGCTTCCCGGTTGCGCCCGAGTTGGCCCAGCGCATGGGCCTTGCCGGCCAGGGCATAGGCATCATCAGGCGCATCCAGGAGCATCCGATCGAATACCCGGATCGCGGCCTCCTGCCGATTGAAGAGCAGCGCTGCGATGACTCGCAGCTTCAGCGGCCACTGACCGTTACCCTTGCGCTTTGAAGGCATCTGGCATCCGCTTGTCCCGTGCGTTGATCAGGGCATCTTCATGCCTCCCGCTGACGGCTTTCTTACTTCTGCCCGCTAGCATCCCGCGAAACAACAGATAGCGGGGAAAAGGGTAAGCGGATCGTCAGATTTTGGCGACGATACGGAATCGTTAGTGCGCAGCTAGCGACAGAGTTGCATTCCCAGCTCAACGCAGAGGTTGATCTTGAGGCCGGTGGCGACCAGCCAGAGCACGGCCAGGAGCAGGAAGGCCGCCAGGGGCACATGCCGGTCGAGCACGAAGCGCGGCGTGATCAGCCGCGTCAGTTTCACAAAGGGTCGGGTCAGTACGTCCAGCACCCCGTAGAACAGGTTGCTGTCGCGCCGGGCGCCGGCCAGCAGGCCCAGCAGGAACTGACCTATGAGCGCCATCAGGGCGATTTCAGTGACCAGCTTGATCGACGATACCAGTAACAGCATCAAACCCCCGGAGCACGGATGAAATCGACGAGATCGAGCGTCTTCTGCGATGGCCGCGGCGTGACCAGACTCACCAGCACGATCACTGCAAAGCCCAGCGGCACCCCGAAGACACCGGCCGCATTGGCCTTGATCTCCCACCACAACGATTGTGCCAGCGGCTTGTCGATGCCGAATACCGAGCGCAGCCACGGCTGCGTCGTACACAGATAATAGAGGGTGATGCCGAAGCCGCAGACCATGCCCGCCACCGCCCCGAGTCCGGTCGCACGCTTCCAGAAGATGCCCAGCACCAGCGCCGGAAAGAAACCGGCAGCAGCCAGCGAGAATGCGGCCGCCACCATGTCCAGCACCCCCGCCGGCCGGCTCGCCGCGACCATGGCAGCCATTGCCGCGACCAGGAGCAGGAGCACCTTGGAGATCAGCACGCGGCGGGCGTTCGGCGCGAGCGGATTGATGATGCGGAAGTAGAAGTCGTGCGACAAGGCATTGGAGATGGTGAGCAGCAGGCCGTCGGCGGTCGAGAGCGCCGCCGCAAGGCCGCCGGCTGCGACCAGGCCGGAAGCGACATAGGGCAATCCGGCGATTTCCGGGGTCGCCAGAGTGATGATGTCCTGGTTGATCCGGATCTCCGCCAACTGGACGATGCCGTCGGCGTTGACATCCGCAAGCCCCAGCAGGCCCGGATCCACCGTCGCCCAGGCATGCACCCAGGAAGGCAGCTGGGCGAAACTGCTGCCGACCAGCCCGTCGTAGATCAGGAACTTCACCAGGATCGCCAGCACCGGCGCCGAGACGTACAACACGACGATGAAACCGATCGACCAGACCACGGACTCGCGCGCTTCGCGCACGCTCGGGGTGGTATAGAAGCGCGTCAGCACATGCGGCAGCGCGGCGGTGCCGATCATGAGGCAGAACATCAGCGCCAGGAAATTGCGCCGCGCGACGTCACGCTCGTGTCCGGTGGCGCCGGGAAAGGCTTCGGCCTGGCGCACCGGTGGTGCCGCCCGCGCCCCATCGGCCACATCCCGGGCCCAGCCCTCGCGCGCCTCCGCGACGCTGCGCGGAAACAGCGCCATCGCTCGTTCCACCCGGTAGATCTCGCCCGGATTGCCACTGGCCTTGGCCGCCTCCATCTGCGACTCCAGGACCTGTTTGGACTGGGCAAACGCCGCCTCGTCATCGGCCAGTTGGGCGCGGGCGACCTCGGCCCGTTCGGCGAAGATACCCCGGACCTGCTGCTCCCGGGGATCCTCCAGCAGCACCTGCTCGATCCAGGTCACCCGCGCCAGTTCGGTCCCGTAGACCAGCTGAGGCAGCGGGAAGCCGCTGACCTTCAGGCCGATCCAGATGACCGGCACCATGTAGGCGATGATCAGCACGATGTACTGCGCCACCTGGGTCCAGGTGATGGCCTTCATGCCGCCGAGGAAAGAGCACACCAGGACGCCTGTCAGGCCCAGGAAGATGCCGACGGTGAAGTCGACGCCAGTCAGCCAGGTGGTGATCAGTCCCACCCCGTAGATCTGCGCCACCACATAGGTGAACGAGCAGATCACGGTGATCACCACTGCGATCAAGCGCGGGATGTGGCCGCCATACCTCGCCCCCAAAAAATCCGGCACCGTCCACTGCCCGAACTTGCGCAGGTAGGGCGCCAGGAACACGGCGATCAGCACATAGCCGCCGGTCCAGCCCATCACGAAGGCGAGCCCGGCATAGCCCTGGAGGTAGATGCCGCCCGCGATCCCCATGAACGACGCTGCCGACATCCAGTCGGCGGCAGTCGCCATGCCGTTGAACGACGCCGGCACGCGCCGGCCCGCCACATAGTATTCGGCCGGCTCGTTGGTCCGGTTGATGACGCCGACATAGGCGTACAGCAGCAAGGTGCTGCCGAGGAACAGGTAGCCGATCGTCTGACGGGTCAGTCCCCGGCGCTCCAGGATGCCGAGCAGCAGTACAAACAGCACGAACCCCACCGCATACCAGCCGTAGATGCGATAGAGGCGCGCCGACAGCGCCCGGCTGGCCGGCGCATCCGTGGTCACAAGGACTGCTTGAGCTGGTCCAGGATCTGGGGATTCTCCAGGGTTGACACGTCCTGCGTGATCTCCTCGCCCTTCGCCAGGGATCGCAGCAGGCGCCGCATGATCTTGCCGGAACGGGTCTTGGGCAGGTTGTCGCCGAAGCGCAGGTCCTTGGGCTTGGCGATCGCACCGA
>JBBRJB010000274.1:0-4762 GCA_038220085.1 Burkholderiales bacterium | reverse complement strand
CGTCACCGACAAGGGGCAGGTCACCCTTCCCAAGGCGATCCGTGACCACTTGGGAATACAGCCAGGCACCAAGCTGGATTTCGAACTTCAGCCTGACGGTACGCTGCGAGTCCGGGTATTGACGCGCGGTTCCGCCGGGCTTTACGGTCTGCTTGCACGGTCTGGCGAGCCGGCCAGATCGCAGGAGGCAATGAAAGCGGGGGTCGACGTCGCGGTGAGAGAACGAAGCCGTGTGAAGCGCTGAACCGCATGCAGGCGATCGATACCAACCTCCTGGTTCGCTTGTTCGTCGATGACGACGCGCGCAGGCCAGGAAGGTGCGAGGCCTGTTTGAGACCACCACGTGAAGGAAGACAGCGCGCTCTGGATCTCCGACATAGTGCTGGTGGAGTTGGTCTGGACCCTGGACCGCGCTTACAGTCGTTCTCGTGACGAGATCGCCAATGCCTTGCAAGCACTGACCGGCAATGCCACCGTGCATCTGGAGTCTGCGCTGGCCGTGACACAGGCGACCGCTCTATACGCGAAAGGACGCGCCGACTTCGCCGACTGTTTGCTCGTGATCAAGGCCGCGCAGGTCGGCTGCGAGAGCGTGCGGACATTCGACAAGAAGATGCGCGGGCTGCCCGGGGTCAAACTGCTTTAGCTGACAGCAGTACGAAGCGGGATCGCCTGCATGCGCCGCTCCACCGGCGCCGCGATGAAGAGGATCGCCGCCTGCATCACCGAGAAGGCCGCTTGGCCGGCGCCCACCACCAGCAGGGCGGCCCCGGCCGCGAGCGCGCCGACCAGCGTACCCACTGCGGGCCAGGAAGCATTGGACTTCAGGGCAGTTCCGGCTGCCTGCGGTGCCAGTCCGTGCCCTGCTCCAGCGCCCAGCCGATCCGCAGCGCGGTCGCTTCCTGGTACGCCGGGCAGGCGATCTGCAGCGACGTCGGCAGCCCGCTGCGCGTGAAGCCGTTTGGCAACGCCAGCGCGCATCCGCCGACCAGGTTGATCGCCCGCGTGAACACTGCGGGGGAGCCTGACTGATCGATATCGGCCACGCGCGGCGCAGCCGTCAGGGTGGTCGGGGTCAGCAGCGCGTCGCAGCCGGCCAGCGCCTGCGCCCAGTCGCGCTTGAGCTGGCCGCAGTCGCGCAGCAGATGCAGGTAGTCGCGCGCGCTGACGCCGCGGCCGAGCTGGATTCGCGGCCGCACATGCGGATCCACCGGCAGCGACGCATCGTCCACCAGCTCCCCGACATGCGCATAGCCTTCACAGCCGATCAGCCGTCCCACCATCGCGCCGAGGTCGGCGAAGGCTCGCGGCAGCGTCACGTCGACCAGCCGCGCGCCCAGCCGCTGCAGCAGCGCCAACGACTCGTCGTACGCCGCCAGGACCTCCGCGTCCACCTGCGCGCGCTCGGCGGCCGGCAGGCGGGCCAGCACCAGGCCGGCGACGCCGCGCCGAAGCTGCGGCAGCGGATCGGCCGGCACCGGGACCGCCGTCAGCGGGTCGAGCGGGTCCGGCCCCTGCAGCAGGTTGTAGAGCAGCGCCGCGTCTTCGACATCCCGGCACATCGGCCCCGGCGTGTCGAGCGATTCGGCCAACGGGAGCACCCCGTGCACGCTGATCCGGCCCAGCGTCGTCTTCAATCCCGCCAGGCCGCACCAGGCAGCGGGAACCCGGACCGAGCCGCCGGTGTCGGTACCGATGCCCCAAGGTACCAGGCCGGCACCGACCGCCACCCCGGTACCCGAGCTCGAACCGCCGGGCGCGCGATGCTCCGCCAGGTCCCAGGGATTCCACGGCGAGCCCCTGTGGGTGTTGGTGCCCCAGGCGCCCATCGCGAACTCGACGCTGTGGGTCTTGCCGATCACGATCATGCCGGCGCCGACCAGCTTCTTCACCAGCGTCGCCGTGTGGGGCGAGACGCGCTTCTCCCAGACCTTGGAGCCGCCGGTGGTGATGCGCCCTTCGATGTCGACGATGTCCTTGAGCGCGATCGGCATCCCGTGGAACGGGCCGATGCGATGGCCCGCCGCGATGGCCTCGTCGGCGGCATGCGCCGCGCGCGAGGCGTCCTCCGCGTAGAGCGCGGCGAAGGAGTGCAGCTTGGCATCAAAGCGTTCAATGCGGCTGAGGAAGGTCTCCACGATCCGAGTCGAGGTCACCCGCCCGGCGGCCAGTGCGCCTGCGAGTTCGTGGACCGGGAGGAAAGCGAGGTCGTCGGCGGTGGCTGTCATGCTTGTCTCGATATTGGTAGTGGAAGCGCATGTTACCGAGGAAGCAACGCCGAGAAGTGCGTGCGCTGGCCCACCCGACATTGACGCTGCCAGACGCTGGTATTACGATAGTAACTTTCGTAATGCTTGGAGGTGCGAAGTGCCTGACGCCACCACGATGACGAGCAAGGGCCAGGTGACGGTGCCGCGGGAGATTCGGGACCGGCTCGGTCTCAAGTCCGGCGACAAGATGGCCTTCACGATGCTAAGTGACGGCACCGTCGTGATGCGGCCGAAGACGCGGCGCCTGGCGGACCTGGCGGGCTCGCTGACGCGCCCCGGCCAGCCCAAGGTCGCTATTGAGGACATGAGCCCGTTCAAGTCGGCGAAGGCGAAGAACCGATAACGCAATGAGCGTCGCCATCGACACCAATGTGCTGGTGCGCCTGCTTGTCCGCGACGACGAGGATCAGTACGCGGCGGCCCAGCGCCTGGTTGACCAGGCCGCTGCCACCGAAGAGCCGGTGCTCATTGTCCTCGGCGCCTTGCTCGAAACCGAGTGGGTGCTGCGCAGCCGCTACAAGCTCGACAAGACCAGCATCGCCGGCGCCATCACCGCGCTGCTCGAAAGCGGCGATGTCGACTTCGAACACCCACCCACAGTCGAAGAGGCGCTCTACGTCTGGACCCAGCACCCGGGCGCTGACTTCGCCGACTGCTTGCTCTCGGCGCGCGCCGCGCACCTCGGCCGCAGCCGTTTCCTGACCTTCGACGCCGGCGCCGCCCGCTTGCCCGGGGTGGCGTTGCTCGGATGAACGCGCCCGATACGGCCACGACTCAGCCGGGCCGAGCTGGTCCTTACGTACCAGGTCGCCAGCGGCGCGCAAGGCCATCGGCATCGGTACGATGAGGTACACCGTGCCTTGCGCGTACGCGCAGCGACCAACGGCCGAAGCACCGAAGCCGAGGTACGGGCGATCCTGGAAGATGCGGTCAGGCCCGAGGGCAGGATCAAGCTCGGTTCGCTGCTCGCGGACATCGGGCGTCGAGCAAAGCTCACTGACGAGGATCTGGCGGTTTTCCGGCAACGCGATGAGCCTCCCGCCGGGCCGATGACCTTCGAGTGATCCTGATCGACACGAACGTCGTCTCGGAGCCGCATGCCGGGAGTCAAGCTTCTATAGTGCAACATCGAATTCACGGGGGTCCTTTCGATCGACGCATGACGCCCGTCCTGCCGTGCGGGCCACGCCCTACGGCGGGTGCGGAGGTGGATTTGAAAAAGGCCGACTGTCTCGCGACAGTCGGCCTTTAACCCGGTTGAGATCGATCAGCCTGGAGATGTTTCCGTCGTATCGTCCAGCGGCGGCCTGAACGTGTTGATCTTCAAGGGCTCTGCTGTATCGCTGGAGCCTAGCGATCTGGCCCAGGCCATCATGGCTTCCTTCGAGCTGCTTGCTTCCGCCGGCACAGATCCGCGTGCACCATCGGACGCCACCGGAGCCGCAGCTCCCGGGGAGCCGCTGACCGGGCCGGGTGAACCACTGACAGCACCGCTATCACCACTGCCGCCGCACGCGCTCAGCAACAGACCGGACAGCAGCACAGCGGAGACACCTGAAGCAGACTTTATCTTCGTCTTTGACATGGTGATGTCCCCTTACTTGCTGATGTTGTTGAACGAACCCGGGATGGGTGTGAGCAGATACGGGAATCGCGGCCAGAAATTACCAGCATCCTTGCGAACGCCATCGGTCAATGCAAGACCTCCGGCTGGCGCGTCGGATGGCTTGCAGCCCACCTTGAGCGCATCCTCACTGCCGGTGAGGACGCACAGCGCCCCCATGGCCACACGCAGGGAAAGATCCACCACGTCGTCGCCCGGTCGGCGACCATTCGGGAAGCCGGCAAGGTCATTCCCGGCTACGCCGAGCGCGCTCTGTTTTGGCCCCACGGTAGGTTCTATCCTGGTGTTCAGCCGCAACATTTCCGAAGGCACCACGTTCTTCGGCTGATTGAGGCCTTGGACACCGGTCAGGAAAGCGGCAACCAGGTCTGTCCGGGGCAAATTGGTGGGAGCCAGGGCCGAGGGGAACAGGGTCTGCACCAGCGCAGGCAGCGTCGGATTCGTGACGTAGGTCGCGAAGCTCGCATCGCCCGATGGCTTGGACGAATTGAACCGGTTCTTGTCGTTGAGACCGATGACCACCTCGTTGACCAGTGGCATGCCGAGACGCGAAACCTGGGACCAAGCACCGGCATTCAAGGCCGCACTGCCCAACGTGTTGTCCGGCTCCGGATTCAGGATACGAACCTGCCGCTGGCTGGCGGTGGTGTAGCCCCCGATGACCGGCTCGTCGGAAGACGTGACGCACGCGATCGGCACCTCGAGGGCGAGCGTACTGATGTTCTTCTTCTCGAGATCATTCGCGTTGCCACCGACCTCCGGTCCAAGCGGATTCAGGTTGATCAGGTCGAAGATCTTGCCGACCGCGATGTAGAAGGGCTCCTGGCGCTGGCCGACGAACAGGCGCCCGGGCTCCGAACATCCCGGG
>JBBRJB010000273.1:0-4766 GCA_038220085.1 Burkholderiales bacterium | reverse complement strand
ATCAAGCGAAGCCGTTTCATCACCGATTCCCAATCCGGAAATTCGGCGGACCCGTAGTGGATGAATGTGCCAAGGAAAAAACTGGCGTCGGCCTCTGCGGCGCCTGTTCGCGACCCTCAAGCCAGAGGGCGTCCTGTTCAGTTCCAATCCGCGCGGCGACAACGTCGAGGGCTGGAACGCGGGCCGCTACGGAGCCTGGCATGACCTCGAGGCCTGGCGCCGCTACCTTACGGCGGCCGGCTTCGTGGAGCTCGAGCACTACTACCGTCCTGCCGGGTTGCCGCGCGCACAGCAGGCCTGGCTGGCAACCGTGTGGCGCCGGTAGCGTTAAACTCGGGCAACAGGTTCCGTAGAGGGAGGAGAAGCGCAATGGCACTTCCGCACGCCGAATCGGGGCAGATCATCGATATCAGCCCGCTGGGGGACCGCTTGCGTTCTTCGGTCAGCACCGCCTTGTTCAAGGCGCAGGATCTGGAAGTGATGCGCCTGGTGCTGCTTGCCGGCAAGGGAATTCCGCCGCACAAGGTTTCCGGAGACGTGACGATCCAGTGCATCGAAGGCGTGGTGGCGGTCTCGTCGAAGGAAGCCCGCACCCTTCAGGCCAACCAGATGCTCTACCTGCGCGGGGACGAGGTCCACTCCCTGCAGGCACTGCAGGACGCATCGGTACTGCTTACCCTCTTCCTGGATCGGCGGGACGGCAAGCCGCGATCGTAGGATTCTGTCTGGCTATTATGGGTAGGGGGTCGGGCTCCTAGTCCTGCATCAGCCGCGCCTTCACGCTCTTTCCCTTGATCCGGACCGACGACAGGCGCTCTACCAGCTGGCGTCCGATGTCGCGATCCACGGCGACGTACGTGGCGAAGGCCGTCACGTTGATCCTGCCGATCTGCGTGGCGGCATAGCGCGCCTCGCCGGTCAGGGCGCCCAGAACGTCGCCCGGCCGGATCTTCTCCTTGCGGCCACCCAGCAGCTGGACCGTCACCATCGGCGGCAGCAGCGGCTCGGGGCGGGCAGGTCGCAGGCCGGATAGCGGATGCCATTCTGCCTCCGACTTCTGCATGTCCTCGATCCGCGCGATGCGCGGCATTTCCTCGAGGCTCGCGAGGCTGAACGCCCAGCCCGCCTCGTCGGCCCGTCCGGTCCGGCCGATGCGGTGAACGTGAATTTCCGGATCCTGGGCAATGTCGACGTTGATCACGGCCTCAAGCTGGGTGATGTCCAGGCCGCGGGCGGCGACATCGGTGGCCACCAGCACCGAGCAGCTGCGGTTGGCAAACTGGATCAGCACCTGGTCACGGTCACGCTGCTCGAGGTCGCCATGCAATTCCAGCGCATGAAAGCCGTGGCCCCGCAAAACGGACACCAGATCCCGGCACTGCTGCTTGGTGTTGCAGAAAGCGAGTGAGCTGACAGGCCGGTAGTGATTGAGCAGCAGCGTCACGGCATGCAGTCGCTGGTCTGATGCCACCTCGTAGAAGCGTTGCCGGATCGCGCCGGCGGCATGTCCGGCCTGCAGCCTCACTTCCCGCGGCGTGCGCAGGAACTGCCGGCTCAGCTTGCCGATTTCCTCCGGGTAGGTGGCCGAAAACAGCAGCGTCTGGCGTGCGGCCGGGCACTGGCGGATCACGTTCGCGATGTCGTCGAAGAAGCCCATGTCCAGCATCCGGTCGGCCTCATCCAGCACCAGGGTCCGGAGCGCATCGACCTTCAGGCTGCCGCGTTGGAGATGGTCCAGGAGCCGTCCCGGCGTGCCCACGACCACATGCGCCCCGTGGGCGAGACTCGCCACCTGGCCCCGGATCGCCGTGCCGCCGCACAAGCTCAGCACCTTGACATTGTCCTCGCCGCGAGCCACTCGCCGGATCTCGCCGGTCACCTGGTCGGCGAGTTCGCGAGTCGGACACATGACGAGCGCCTGTGTCTCGAATTGGCGTGGCTGCAGGGGCGCCAGCAGCGCCAGCGCGAAGGCGACGGTCTTCCCGCTGCCGGTCCTTGCCTGGGCGATCAGGTCATGGCCCGCCAGGGTCAGGGGCAGGGTGGCTGCCTGGATCGGTGTCATCTCCAGGTAGCCGAGTTGCGCCAGGTTCGCCAGCATCGCCGGGGGCAGCGACAACCGTGAGAAGGACGAGCCTGCGGATGCGGGATCGGTGGAAGCCTTGGATGCGGCGGCCGCTGCGGGGGTGGATGTGCTCATGGCGCATTGTAGTGAACCGATCGGCGGCGCCGATCTGCCCCGGGCGTATAACATAGCCGCACGACCTCGATCCCTCACCTGTATCGCGACCTCGTGCGGCGCCATGAACGAGCTGGATTTCGACTACATCATCGTCGGCGCGGGCACCGCCGGCTGTCTGCTCGCCAATCGTCTGAGCGCCGACCCCAGGATGAAGGTCCTGCTGCTGGAGGCGGGCCCCAAGGACAATTACCACTGGATCCACATCCCGGTGGGATACCTGTACTGCATTGGCAACGCGCGGACCGACTGGCTCTACAGCACCGAGCCCGACGCGGGCCTCAATGGCCGCAGCCTGCGCTATCCGCGGGGCAAGACGCTGGGCGGATGCTCCAGCATCAACGGCATGATCTACATGCGCGGCCAGGCGCGGGACTATGATCAGTGGGCCGCGGCCACTGGCGACCAGGCGTGGAGCTGGAAGAATTCCCTGCCGGATTTCATGAAGCATGAGGACTATTACCGCGGCGCGGACGAGGTGCACGGTGCCAGGCCCGCGGGCGCACGCCCGACGGGGCCGGGCGGCGAGTGGCGGGTGGAGAAGCAGCGCCTTCGTTGGGACGTCCTCGACGCTTTCGCCCTGGCCGCCCAGCAGGCAGGCCTGCCCGCCACCGACGATTTCAATCGCGGCGACAACGAAGGGGTGGGCTACTTCGAGGTCAACCAGAAGAACGGTTGGCGCTGGAACGCGGCCAAGGCTTTCCTGCGGCCGACCTGCCATAACCGTCCGAACTTCACGCTTTGG
The DNA here is from genome assembly GCA_038220085.1 of Burkholderiales bacterium. GTDB lineage: Bacteria > Pseudomonadota > Gammaproteobacteria > Burkholderiales > Burkholderiaceae_E > Lautropia. Next base: position 1,785 of record JBBRJB010000273.1, on the reverse strand, counting down.
ACCTCGGCGCAGGTAGCGCGGTTGTCCTTTGCTGCGCAGGCCGACGGCAAACCCCGGTGCACCGGGTTGGAGGTGTGGACGGACCGAGGCAGGATGCTGGTCACTGCCCGGCGCGAAGTGATCCTGAGTGCGGGAAGCATCGGATCGCCGCAGTTGCTGCAATTGTCGGGGATCGGCCCCGCGGAGGGACTGAAGCGGCACAGCATCCCGGTGCTGGCGGACCTGCCGGGCGTCGGCGCGAACCTCCAGGATCACCTGCAGATCCGTGCGGTGTACAAGCTCAACAACGCGAAGACCTTGAACACGATGGTGTCAAACTTCGCCGGCAAGGCGCTGGTTGCATTGGAGTACGCCCTCAAGCGGACCGGCCCGATGAGCATGGCGCCTTCCCAATTGGGCGCTTTCACCCGCAGTTCACCGGACCGGCCTCATCCTAACCTCGAGTACCACGTGCAACCGCTGAGCCTGGAAGCCTTCGGTGAGCCGCTGCATGCGTTCAACGCCTTCACGGCAAGCGTGTGCAACCTGAATCCGTCCAGTCGCGGCTCGGTCATGTTGAAGAGCGCGCGTTTCGAAGACGCGCCTGCGATTGCGCCGAACTACCTGAGCACGGACGAGGATCGCATGGTGGCGGCGCAATCCTTGCGGGTGACCCGGCGGATAGTGGCGCAGCCCGCGATGGCGAAGTACGAGCCGCAGGAATGGAAGCCCGGGGAACAATTCCAGACCGACGAGGAACTGGTGCGGCTCGCCGGAGACATCGCGACGACGATCTTCCATCCCGTCGGCACCACCCGCATGGGCCGGGCCGACGACCCGATGGCGGTCGTCGACCGCCGGCTGTCGGTGCGGGGCGTGGCGGGCTTGCGGGTCGGGGATGGCGGCGTGATGCCGACCATCACCTCCGGAAACACCAATGCGCCGACGCTGATGATCGCGGAAAAGGCGTCCCGGTGGATTCTCGAGGATGCGCGCCTGGGCGCTTGATCTAGAAATTGCCGGTCGTCATGCCGCCGCGTTCGCCGGCATCGTTGTGAAGGCCCCGCGGATCGCGTCCCGGGGGCGTGCGCGGCTGTGGCGGCGCGGACGGCCGCGCCGCTTCCGGAGGCCGGAAGCCAGGGGATGGACGGTTCTGGATATCGGGTGGCCGATTGTGCACTGCCGGCGGCCGATAATCCGGCCTCGGGGTTGGCCTGACTTCCGGTGGCCGATAGGACGGCCCCCTGGGCTCCGGCGCCCGCATCAGCGGCTGGGGCTCTGGCCCGCGCACCGAGGGAGGGCGAAATTCAGGCGCGTTTCCGGGTGGATAGTATTGCGGCGGCCGATGCTGAGGCGGCCGATGCTGAGGCGGCCGTTGCTGCACGGGTGGGTAATACGGTCCGCGGTACTGCGGCGCCCGATGCGGCGGCGCGTAGTACTCCGGACGGTAGTGGTTGGCCCAGCGGGGACGGTCCCGGTACCACGGCCGGCCGACGTAGTAGTCGTCCCAGTAATCGATCGAGAAGCCCAGGATGGGCAGTCCGATCACCGGGCCATAGGTGATGATGGGTACTCGCGTGCTCTGGTACGGGTAGACCAGGTACTTGGCGAACATCCAGCCGCGTTCCCCGTAAACCTCGACATCGCACCAGCGATAGTCGCTCAGGCATCCCTGGACCTCCACTTCGGTGCCTTCCGGTATCCAGCGGACCAGCGGGTACTCGGTATCCGGCCCGGAGCGCAAGTTCACGGCCGTGGTCGTGTAGGCATGCTGCGCCATGGCAGCCGCCGGCAGGCTCAAGGCCA
>JBBRJB010000272.1:0-4770 GCA_038220085.1 Burkholderiales bacterium | reverse complement strand
CCGGATGTCGTCTACTACGGCGAATCGGTCCCGCGCTCGCGGGTCACGACGGCCATGGACGCCGTGCGCGCCTCGGACGCGCTGCTGATCGTCGGTTCGTCCCTGATGGTCTTCTCCGGCTTTCGCTTCGCGCGCGCCGCGCAGGAACTGGGCCTGCCGATCGCCTCGATCAACCTCGGCCGGAGCCGCGCGGATGATTTCCTGGACCTGATCGTGCGCGAGCCGGCCGCGCAGGCGCTGGCCTTCCTCCTGCCGGGCGAGGCGGCGCCGGCAGTGGCGCGGCGCCAGGGTTGAACACAGCCCCGCTCTTCAGCTATTGCAGCGGCGGACGAACACCGAGGTCGCGCAAGATCGATTCGCGACGGGTCAGCCACCAGCCGTACTGCTCCGGCCACATCGCAAAGGTGCGGTCCGCATCGAGCATCGCCGCAGCGTGCAGGGGCCAGTTGGGGTCGTAGAGCGCTTCGCGGGCAATCGCCACCAGGTCCGCCTTGCCCTCGGCCACCACGGCTTGCGCCTGTGCCGGGTCGATGATCAAGCCGACCGCCATGGTGCGGATGCCGGTCTCGCGCCGTATCCGCTCGGCGAAGGGCACCTGGAAACCGAGGCCGCGCGGCACAGTCGCCGCGGCGGTGGCGGGGCCTGCGATGCCGCCGGAGGAGCAGTCGACCACGTCGATTCCCAGGTCCACCAGCCGCCGCGCGAGCGTCACGCTGTCGTCGATCGTCCAGCCGGCGGCGTCGTTGTCGACCGATGAGCAGCGAAAGAAGACCGGCTTGTCCGTCGGCCAGGCTTCGCGCACGATGCGGGCGATCTCCAGAGGAAACCGCATCCGTCCTTCGAGATCGCCGCCGTAGCGATCGCTGCGCCGGTTGGACAAGGGTGAAAGAAAACTGTGCAGCAGGTAGCCGTGGGCCGCATGGATCTCCGCAATGTCGAAGCCAGCGGACAGCGCGCGGCGCGCGGTCGCATCGAATGCGGAGCGCACGCGCTCCATGTCCGCGTCGTCCATCGGCCGGGGCGTCATCCAGCCGGGACCGATCGGCTCGGCGCTCGGCGCGATCGTCTGCCATGGAACGCTGCCGGCGGCAATCAGTGCCGGCGTCAGCGGTCCGTTGCCGTCCCAGGGTCGCGCCATCGAGCTCTTGCGGCCCGCATGGCCCAACTGGATGGCCGGCACCGCACCCTGCCCCCGCACGAACTCGACGATCCGGGTCAGCCCGGGAATATGCGCGTCGTCCCACAGGCCGAGATCGCCGTGGGTGATCCTGCCGTCGGCCAGCACGGCGGTCGCCTCCAGGAAGACGATGCCGGCGCCCCCCTGTGCGAACTTGCCGGCGTTCACCAGATGCCAGTCGTTGGCATAGCCGTCCTGGGCCGAGTACTGGCACATCGGCGAAACCACGATCCGGTTGCGCGTGCGCACGCTGCGAAGCTGCAGGGGACTGAAAAGGGACGCGGACTCGGCGGGGCCGGCTGATGCTGCTGGGGAGGACAAGGCGGTGACTCCTGGAGGATGTACATTCTCGGCGACGCCCCATGGTAGCCAAATCGGCAGTCGCTTGCGGCCGACCAAAGACGATACATTTCCGGTATGCCGCAAGCGACGCCCCCTCCCCGTCCGTTGATCGTGCGCTTCGGCGCCATGGGCGACATGGTGATGATGACGACCCTGGTCCGGGCGCTCGCCACCCGCTTCGGATCGCCGGTGGACATCCTGTCGTCCGGATCCTGGACCCGGCCGCTCCTGGCCGAACAGCCTGGCGTCGGCACGGTCTACCTGCTGTCCAGGCGCAAGCTACCTTACTTCCTCAGCCGCGAGCAGCAGGCACTGGCCGGTCTCCTGAAGTCGCGGGGCGCGGGTCCCGTCTGGTACTGCGACACCGACAATCGGTGCCTGTCGCTGCTGCGCCGGGCCGGCCTCGGGCGCGATCTCGTCTGCACCGCCAGCAGCATGCCGATGATCGACAACGAACACCTCGTCGACTACTGGCAGCGCTTCGCCCGCCAGTTGCCAGTCGCCGGCCTGCCAGGCTCGATCGACGGCATGCTCGATGAAGAACCAGCCCTGACGGTGCCGCAGCAGGAACAGGACTCGCTGGAGCGGTGGCTGGGGGCGCGCGGCCTGGCCGGGCGCCCGCTGCTGCTGCTCCAGGCCGGCAACAAGCGCACGATGCGACGCGGCCTGCGCCGTCGGCCCAGCAACACCAAGTGGTGGCCGGAAGCAAGTTGGGCCGAAGTGATCCGGACGATGTCCCGCCAGCACCCCGAGGCGGCGATCCTGATGCTGGGCGTACCCCAGGAGCACAGACTGAACGAGGAGATCCTGGCGCTGGCCGCGATATCCAACGGTGTGAACCTGGCCGGGGAACTGCCGATACCGCGGCTGCTTGCGCTCCAGAGCCGGGCCCGCGCGATGATCTCCGTGGATACCGGCCCGGCGCACTCCGCCGCAGCCGTTGGCTGTCCGGTGGTCGTGCTCTTCGGCGTGGCCGATCCGGCCCGCATCAACCCGCGCGGTGCGGAAGCGGCCGTGCGCCATCTCACGGGCCGGATCGACGGCGCTCCGTCGATCCTCGGCATCACCGTCGAACAGGTTCTAGCGGCCTGGGAGGGGCTGCCCCGGCGCGCTGGCGCCTCAGCCGATCCGCTCCCGGCGACGCAGCATCTTCTCAGCCAGGCTCGGCGCGGTGCCGGGGCGTGACCAGGGACAGACGGCGAGACAGATACCACAGGCGAGGGTCTCGCCGAAATACGGAATGCACTTGTCGAAGTCGACGTACCACTTCTCGACACCGCGAACCATCTGCTTGTCGTTGCTGATCGCCCCGGGGGGACAGGCGCGGGTGCAGATCTGGCAATTCAGGCAGAAATCCTCCGCGCCGAAATCCTCCGCCGGATCCGCCAACAGTGGCAGGTCGGTGGTGACCGCGGCCAGGCGGAAGGCCGAGCCGAGCGTACGGTGGATCAGCGAACCGTGCTTGCCCAGTTGCCCCATGCCGGCATCGATTGCGGCAGGCATCATGGACAGCGCAGACGCATAGGGGCCGGGCCAGGCTTTCGCGTGGTGGCCCTGGGCCAGGATGTGGTTGGCGAGCCGGCGCGACACCCGTGATGCGCGGTTGTATTCCTTGGCGACCACGACCCCCGCAGTCGGGTTCTCAAAACTCGCCGGCGCCTGCGACAGTTCCTCATAGCTCATGCCGACCGCGATGAGGATGACCCAGGGATCGGCCAGGGTATAGCCCTCATAGACGTACAACGGCCGCATCGCCGTGATCCGGACGTCGTCGCCCTCGTTGGCCAGCGCGAACGCCTTGAGTTCGTCCCGCCACTGCGCGGCCGGCTTGTCGATGCGTACCGCGGACTTCGGCACCGGCGCCGGGCCGCGGCCGCCCGGCGGATTGCTGTCGAAGTGCTCGCGCATCGCGGCCGACTGCCGATGGTAGTCGGTCACCTCGGCCTGAAGCCGCCCATGGGTCTGCCGGTCGGGCGGGTGCCAGAAGAAGGGCGATGGCCGACGGACCTCGGTCTCGCCGAGGCCGTTGACGGTGTTGCCCGAAACCGGCGGAAAGGCATCGAGGAAACGCTGCATCGGCTGATAAGCGCCCTGCTCCGGTTTCCTGCTCATCGGTGCCTGCTCCCCCGTGTGCCGTTACGCGGCGGTGCGGGCGAAGGACTTGGCCAGCACTGTTGAGGCAGGTGCCTCTCGCTCCTTGAGCGTAACCCGCCACAAGGTGCGAGGATCGTCCGGGTGCGTCAGGGTGGCCGCGTGCAGCAGCGAGGCGTTGTCCCAGACCACCACGTCGCCGACGCCATACCGCAGGCTGTACTGGAACTCGGGCCGGGTCGCATGGGCCGCCAGTTCGTCGAGCAATGCCTGCGCTTCATCATCCGGCATACCGACGATGCCGAACGAGCTGCCCGAGACCGCGTAGAGCGCGGTTCGTCCGGTAACCGGATGCCGCCGGGCGATCCGGTGCGTGATCACCGGCATCTTCGCTTTCTGTTCGTCGGACAGGATCGACGCGACAGTTCGGTTGGACTCGTTCTGATCCTGGCGGTTGCCATAGTGGTGGATCGCCAGCAATGGTTCGATCCGGCGTCTGGTCGCCTGCGGCAATGCGTCGTAGGCGGCGTACTGGTTTGCGAAAAGCGTGTCGCCACCGGTGGAGGGGACCTCCACCGAATACAGCGAGGTCGCCCGCGCCGGCACGTCCAGGTAGGAATAGTCGGTGTGGAAATAGGTGCCGCCGTCCGCCAGACCGATCGGCTTGCCGTCCTTGCGGCGGTTCGACAGGATCAGGATGTTGGGATCCACGGGGTGATGGAACTGGTCGATGACATGCGGCTCTGGCGGGCCGAAGCGGCCTGCAAAACCGGCGAACTGCTGCGGTGTCAGCGACTGACCCCGCAGCACCAGCAACTGGTTGTCGAAGAACGCCTTGCGAAGAATCTCGAATTCCTCGTCCACCAGGGGGTGGGCCAGGTCGACGCCCGACACCTCGATCCCGAACCCGGGACACAAAGGACTGAACCGGGGCCGGAATTCCGGCCGGGACTGCTTATCCATGCTGGCGCCCTCCTCTGCCACTGCCGATCAAACGATTCCGATGCGTTCCGATTGCGTGCTGCTTGCGTGCTGCTTGCGCCGACCGCGTTCCGACTGCGCTACAGGTCGAACGACGGCCACGGCCACTGCCCCGAATAGAGGCGTTCCAGCCAGTGTACGGCAAGCTGGGTCTTCACGTCCGGCAGGCGCCCGGCGCG
>JBBRJB010000271.1:0-4771 GCA_038220085.1 Burkholderiales bacterium | reverse complement strand
TCGCCGCGGGGTCTCAGGTCTTCGGCTGTGGTGACGCGCCCGACTGGGACGAGTCGCCGGCGGCAATCGGTCGCAGAGGGACCAAGGCCCGCAGCCCGCCCATGGGACTGCCGATCCAATCCGGCCGATGCGCGAGCTCATAGCGCAATTCGTAAAGCGTCTTCTCGAGGATGAACAGCTTCAGGACCTCCTGCATGTCGGCCCAATCGTCGAACAGCACGGAATGGCTGGCTGCCGCGGCATAGGCCTCGGTGAATACCGCCACCGCCTCGGCCTCCCATTGCAGCGCTGCCGCCTCCAGTTGCTCGTGATCGGTAAAGCCTTCCCACGGCAGGCGTGCGAGCGCCGCCCGGGCCGCATAGTTGACAGAACGGATCATGCCGGCCACGTCGCGCAGGGGCGAATGCTTACGCATGCGCTCTTCCATCGTCCGTGCCGGTTCACCCTCGAAATCGATGATGACGAAGTCGTTGTTCGACAGCAGTACCTGCCCGAGATGGAAATCGCCGTGGTGACGGATGCGCGCGCCGCTCACCGGGTGCCGCCGGAACGCGTCGATCGAATCGAGCATCTGCTGGCGGCTGGCCAGCAACTCATCGATGATCGTCTGGATCGATTCCGGCAGCTTGCGCCGGTCAGCCTGCAGCCGATCGAGCGTCAGCCCGACTTCGGCCTGGACCTGGCTGGCCCAGCGCTCCTGGTCCTCGGCAGTGATCGGCTCCGGTTCGAATGACGGATCGCCGCTTGGGGTCGCCAGCGCCAGATGCAGTTCGGCGGTTCGCTTGCCGAGCACGCGGGCCAACTCCAGGTAGCCGCCATGGGCAGAACTGCCGTCCGCCGTCGGCGGGCCGGCAAGCCGGTAGGACTCCAGGAACCGGTCCAGGTATTCGATGGTATTGGTCCAGCCGTCCCCCTGGTTCTGGACGACGGTCTGCAAAACGGCCAGCGCCGTCCTGCTGCCGTCGGGGGCCACTTGCTCCATCGTTCCCAGCACCGGCACCGTGTGCGGGAATGCCGCCACTTCCGTGAGAAAGCGGCCGATCTCGACCTCGATGTTGACGCCTTTGCGCAGTTGCCGGTAGGCCTTGAGGAACAGCTTGTCGCCCACGATGACCGTGGTGTTGCTGCTCTGCGCCGGGGGAAACCGCACCGGCATGGCCGCCTGCTCCTGCGCGCTCATCGACGCGGTGGCGGCTGCGAACTCCTGGCTTGGCCTGAACTCGATCACGCCGCTGGCCGCGGGGACCGATTGCGAGGACGCGATGGCGCGGACGATGGCGCGGCAGAACTGGTCGTCCGCCATGGCGTCCACCAGCGTGCCGACCCGCGCCTGCTGGCGCACCTTCACCAGGATCGATGGCCCCGGAATCCGACTGGCGTCGCTCTCGCTGTCTTCCCAGATCAGCGACAGCGGCACGAAGTACCGGACTGCGTCGACTTCGAAGACCGCGAGCAGGGCGCTGCCGCCCTCCAGTGGCCACTCGGTCTGCTCGACCAGCGACGCCCGCGGCGTCGTGGCGCCCTGGCCGGCCGACGCTGACTTGCTACCCGCCCGCTCGATGTCGGTTGCCGCATCCTTGCCGGCGTACCAGCGCTGCACAGCCATGAACTGGGGAACCAGTTCGCTCTCCAGACGTGCCAACGCCTTCTGCACGAGGACGCTGCGGTTCGTCGCCTCGGTACCGGGCGCGAAACTGCGCCAGGCGTTGCTCAGCACCAGCACCGGGGCTTCCTCGCGCGACAGCCATTCCTTGTGCCACACCGGCGCCTCTTCGCTGAGCGACAGGCGGAACCAGTAGAAGCTGTGACCGGAAAGCGTCAGCAGGTAGGGCAACTCGCCGATCGGCGGGAAGGGCGTCCGGCCGATCAGTTCCACCGGCACGTAGCCGCGATATTTTCCCAGGCCCAGTTCTACCGGTTGGGCCGTCCTGGAAAGGTTGGCGACGCACAGGATGATCTCGTCGTTGTACTCCCGGATATAGGCGAGGACCTTGCGATTGCCCGCGCGCAGGAAGTTGAGCGAGCCGCGGCCGAAGGAGACGAACTGCTTGCGCACGGCCAGCAGCTTTCTCATCCAGTTGAGCAGCGAGGACGGCTCGCGCGCCTGAGCCTCCACGTTGACGCCCTGGTACCCGTAGATCGCGTCCATGATCGGCGGCAGGTACAGTCGCTGAGGGTCGGCGGTCGAGAAACCGGCGTTGCGGTCGGGGTTCCACTGCATCGGCGTGCGCACCCCGTTGCGGTCGCCGAGGTAGACGTTGTCGCCCATGCCGAGTTCGTCGCCGTAGTAGATGATCGGCGAGCCCGGCATCGACAGCAGCAGGCTGTTCATCAGCTTGATCTTGTCGTTGTCGTTCTCCAGCAGGGGGGCCAGGCGGCGCCGGATGCCGAGGTTGATGCGGGCGCGCGGATCGGCGGCGTACATCCGGTACATGTAGTCGCGTTCGCGGCTGGTGACCATCTCGAGGGTCAGCTCGTCGTGGTTGCGCAAAAAGATCGCCCACTGGCAGTTCTCCGGGATATCCGGAGTCTGCTGCATGATCTCGACGATCGGGTGGCGATCCTCCTGGGCGATCGCCATGTACATCCGTGGCATCAGCGGGAAGTGGTAGGCGACGTGGCACTCGTCGCCGTCGCCGAAGTATTCGCGGACATCTTCCGGCCACTGGTTTGCCTCGGCCAGGAAGAAGCGGTCGGGGTAGCGGCTGTCCAGCTCCGCCCGCAGTGTCTTGAGAACCTGATGGGTTTCCGGCAGGTTCTCGTTGTTGGTGCCGTCGCGCTCCTTGAGGTAGGGAATCGCATCCAGCCGCATGCCGTCGACGCCCATGTCGAACCAGAAACGCATGACCTTGACGACCGCCTTGAGCACATTGGGGTTATCGAAGTTCAGGTCGGGCTGGTGTGAAAAGAAACGGTGCCAGTAATAGGCCTTGGCGATCGGATCCCAGCTCCAGTTGGAGCTCTCGGTGTCGGTGAAGATGATCCGGGTCTCCGGCCATTTCTGATCGCTCTCGCTCCAGACGTAGTAGTCCCGCTTGGTGGAGCCGGGGGGCGCCCGCCGGGCGGCCTGGAACCATGCGTGGGTATCCGACGTGTGATTGATGACCAGCTCGGTGATCACCTTCAGGTCGCGGCGGTGCGCCTCGCGCATCATGTGCTTGAAGTCGGACAGCGTGCCGTAATCCGGATGAACGCCGTGGTAGTCGCCGATGTCGTAGCCGTCGTCGCGCAGCGGCGACGGGTAGAACGGCTGGATCCAGATGGCGGTGACGCCGAGTTCCTTGATGTAATCCAGCTTCTCCGTCAGGCCCCGGAAATCGCCGATCCCGTCACCGTTGCTGTCGCGGAACGTCTTGACGTGCAACTGGTAAATGATCGCGTCCTTGTACCAGAGCGGATCCACGTTCTTGCCGGCGATGATGCCGTCCTGCGTCTGCGGCTTTATCAGTTCGTCTCGTTTCATCTGGCAGGCTCCCGGCCGCGCTCAAAGGAAGTAGTCAAAATCCTGCTCTGAGCGGATCTGTTTGCGCAGCAAGAAGATGTGGGCCGGCGAGCGGCTCGGATCGAGCTGGAGGAAATTACGGGCACCCGTCCAGAGATAGCGATGGTCCGCGAGCAGGTCATGCACCTGGAAGCCGGTTCCGGGCTTGACGCCGATGTCATCCAGCGGCAGGTCGACCCAGCCCGACTGGGTGTGATGCGGGTCGAGGTTGACCGCAATGATCACCACGTTCTCGCAGTCCTCGGTCGCCTTCACGTAGCAGATGATGGCGTCATTGTCGACCGGGCAGAAGCTCAGATTCCAGTTGTCCTGCAGCGCCGGGTTGTCGCGCCGGATCCGGTTCACCCGGGTGATGAAGTCGGCCAGGCTGTGCGGCTGCGACTGGTCGCGGTGCCGGATCTGGTACTTCTCCGAATCCAGGTATTCCTCGCTGCCCGGACTGCGCGGCTGATGCTCCAGCAGTTCAAAGGCAGGACCGTAGATACCGTAGTTGGCGGTTATGGTCGCTGCCAGCACCAGGCGCGCCATGAAGGCGGCGCGACCGCCAAGCTGGAGGTATTCCGGCAGGATGTCCGGCGTGTTCGGCCAGAAGTTCGGGCGGAAATACTCGCGCGAGCGATGCTGCGTCACTTCGGTCGCGTACTCGACGAGTTCTGCCTTGGTGTTGCGCCAGGTGAAGTAGGTGTAGGACTGGGAGTAACCGAGCTTGGCCAGGCGATGCATCACCCGTGGTCGCGTGAATGCCTCGGCCAGGAAGATCGTTTCGGGATGGTCCTTCTTGATCCCAGCGATCAGCCATTCCCAGAGTGCAAAAGGCTTGGTGTGCGGATTGTCGACGCGAAACACCGTGACACCCTGGCCTATCCAGTGCAGGAAGATGCCCTTGAGCTCTTCAAAGAGAGCCTGCCAGTCCTCGTTCTCGAAGTCGAACGGATAGATGTCCTGGTACTTCTTGGGCGGGTTCTCCGCGTATTGCACCGTGCCGTCCGGGCGCCATTGGAACCACTGCGGGTGCGCTTTGACGTAGGGATGGTCGGGCGCGCACTGGAACGCGATGTCCAGTGCGATCTCGATGCCGTGCGCGTTCGCGGCCGCGACCAGCGCCCGGAATTCTTCGGGCGTGCCGAGTGGCGGGTGGATCGCCAGGTGGCCACCCTCGTGTGCGCCGATCGCCCAGGGGCTGCCCGGATCGTCGGGCCCGGCCACCAGCGAATTGTTCGGTCCCTTGCGCTGGATCCGGCCGATCGGATGGATCGGCGGCAGGTAGAG
>JBBRJB010000270.1:0-4776 GCA_038220085.1 Burkholderiales bacterium | reverse complement strand
CACCTGGCCGGACGCCATCGCCCGGATCACATCGCCGCCACCGCCGAATTTGCGGTAGTTGATCTTGTAGCCGGTGACTTTCTCCAACTCCTTGGTGGCATGCGCGTAGCGCCAGGGCACCATCATGTCCTGGTGCGCAATTGTCACTTCCTTGTCCTGGGCGCTGGCGCCGCCTGCCCACGGCAACGTAACGGCGGCGATGGCCGCGGTGGTGATCAATCCGGTCACAGTCCGTCTATTCACGTAAATCTCCCGAGTGATGATTGAGTGATGATGCGCTACGTCCAACGTGATGCTGCCAATTACTCTTTCAAAATACCGTTCTCAAGCCGCCTCGTCCTGCCGTTGATACAGGTGGTACAGCATCCGCTGCCCCAGGCGCCGGAACGGTGCAAACGGGTGGCCGGGCAGCGGCGAATCGTAGATCGGCAGGTCCCAATGTGCCCCAGCCTTGCCGGCAATCCGTTCCGCCATCCGGCGGCCGGCATGCGACGAGAACGAAACGCCGTTTCCGCCATAGCCCAGCGCGTAGAAGATGGTGAGTGAGGGGTCCGGCTGGGCGATCCGCGGCATCATGTCGTGGCTCACGTCGACCCAGCCCCACCAGGAGTAGTCCACCTCGATATCGCGCAGCGACGGAAACTTGCGGCCGAGGCCGGTCTTGAGCAACTCGAGGTGGCGGGGCTCACAGGCGTCGGCACCGTGCACCGCGCTGCGGCTGCCGATCTGCACGCGCTTGTCCGGCAGAAGCCGGTAGTAGAAACGCAGAGTTCGCGTGTCGGTGATGAAAGTGGTGCTCTTGAAGCCGGCCAGGTCGAGTTCGGGCTGCGTCAGCGGGCGGGTCACCATACAATTGGAAAGGATCGGCATCACCTTGCTGTCCAGCGTCCGGTGCAGTCCCTGCGGCGTATATCCGCCGGTGGCGATGCCGACCGCACGTGCCCGGACGGTGCCGCCGGGCGTGCGCAGGAAGTGCGACCCGCCCCGGCTTTCCCAACCGGTGACCGGGCTTGCCGTGCGGATCTTCACACCTGCCTCGCGCGCCATCTTCTGCAGGCCGTAGGCGAGCTTGAGGGGGTGAATGCCGACGCCTTCCTGCTCGTGCAGCGCGCCGACAGCTTCGTGATCGTGGACGTAGCGCTCGCGAAGTTCCTCGCTCGACAGCATGCGGGTGTCGTAGCCGAAGATCTCGCGCATGACTTCGCACTCGCGCTGAAGAAATGCAAGCTTGCGCGGGCGATGAGCGACATACAGGTGTCCGCCGAACTGGGCATCGCAGTCGGTTTGCGACACCAGTTGCTGCCAGCCTTCGAAGCCGGCGCGAATCTCCCGATCCAGCCGCTTTGCGGTATCGACCCCCCATCTGGCGATCCATTGGGAGCGGTAGAGCCTGCCGCTGGCATTCTGGCCCTGCCCGCCGTTACGGCTGGTGCAGCCCCAGGCCACCTGGTTCGCTTCCAGAATCGTCGTCTTGATGCCGTGCTCCCGGGCGAGAAACAAGGCCGTGGCGAGTCCAGTGAAGCCGGCGCCGATGATGACCACGTCGGCATCGATGTCGTGCGCGACGGGGCCGTCGTCAGCCGGCGCCGGCCCGGCCGTGTCGACCCAGTAGGTGGGCGCGTAGTGCTGGCCACATCCGGCGGTGGACACCAGGGGATCGTAGCGGGGATCGTATTCGGTTTCCATGATGAATCGGTTGGGCCCGGGCGGCGGTGAGCGGCTTGATCCGGCGCGGCGTGTGCTCAGGACTTCGCCGGCAGACGGGGGCGGTCCTTGCGGAAGACGTTCTTCACGGCGATCTTGCCGTCGCGGAAGGTGAAGACGTCCACGCCGTTGGCTTCCACACGGCTGCCATCGGCGGCGGTGCCGGTGAACAGCCACTCCGAGACGCCGCGGTCGCCGGCCACGAAGTGGGTGCCGTTGCGCCACTGCGCATCCGGAAAGTTCTTCCAGGCGGCTTCGAAGGCAGCACGCACCGCGGTGTGACCGACATGCCGCGCGCCGCAGGCGTCCGGGCCGGCAGCCGTCTCGAAAACGCAATCGTCGGTCATGAACGTCATCAGCGCGTCCAGGTCGTGGCGGTTCCAGGCGTCTGAAAAGGCCGCCAGCGTTTCGACGCTCACGAACTCGGACAGGGGGTGGGGTGAACTCGGCATGACGGCCTCCTCAGGACACGATCTGATAATAAAGATTCTGCGGATGGCGTGCCTGCGCGAAGAAGTACCAGCGATCGGCCAGCACCCCCACGGACTGCACCAGGACCGCGAGCAGCAGCCACCCGCCCGGCCCGGTCTCGCCGCCGCCCAGCAGGGCCGGCAGCAGCAGCAGCGCCGGCGCGACGAAGCCCGCACCGATCGCAAAATACCTGATGCCGGACAGGAAGGCGAGAGTCTTGCCGTGCATGAATTCGCGGGTGTTGAACGAGCCGCCGGTCATGCCCATAGACTTCTGGCGCAGCGGCGCGGTCTTGACGCCGGTGGCCGAGTGCAAGGTCGACTTGGGCTTGAGTCGGACATTGCGGACGATGGCGACGATGCGCGCCAGGGCGGCGAGGACGGTGAAGAAGAGCGCCCAGCCGGCCGCGGGCCGGACCAGCGCGGCGTCGCCGTTCAGCCAGCAGAGGGCGGTGAACAGCACCAGCCCGGACGAGAGGCCGATCAGGGTGTAGTTGACCAGGGTGAGGGGATGGGCCCACTCCTGGATGAAGCGGATGCAGGCGTAGATCATCGCCGTGCAATACCACAGCACGAGGCACAGCGCGATTGCGACGAGCGGCAGCGCGCGATCGCGCAGCGGGCCCGGCCCCTGCCAGAGATGCATGCCGAGCCAGAGCGCGACGACGGCGATGAACGCCGGCAGCACGATGACCTCGCGCGAGAGCCATGACGTGCGCCACATCATCACCGCCCGCCACGCCCGCTCCGGGCGGCCCAGGTGCAGGAAGGACGCGCCCAGCGCGGTCACCAGCAAGGCGAGTGAAACCGCCAGGCCGCTGACGACGAGCGACGCGGACAGCGTCACGCCGACCATGGCCGATAGGGCGATGGCCATGACGACTCCCTGGCCGACACCGGCCAGGGTCGTGAAGAAGACGACCGACATTGCGGGATTCAAGGGGCTACTCCGCCTGGACCGCTGCGATCGTCTCGGTGATGGAGCGCGGCAGGTACTGGTTCGCGGGCCTGGTCTGCCACTCGGGCATCAGGGCGTAGCCGCCGCGCTCGCGAATCGCCACCGACACCTCCGACTGCGGATCCTTGACGTCGCCGAAGAGGCGGGCGTTGGTGGGACAGGCAGTGACGCACGCGGGGCGGCGTTCCGCCGCCGGGATGCTCTCGTCGTAGATGCGATCGACGCACAGGGTGCACTTGGTCATGACCTGCCGTTCTTCGTCGATTTCGCGCGCACCGTAGGGACAGGCCCACGCGCAATACTTGCAGCCGATGCACTTGTCGTAGTCGACCAGCACGATGCCGTCTTCCTTGCGCTTGTAGCTCGCACCGGTCGGGCAGACCGGCACGCACGGCGGGTCTTCGCAGTGCAGGCAGCTCTTGGGAAAGTGCACCGTCTCGGTCGCCGGGAAAACGCCTGCTTCGTAGGTCTGGACCCGGTTGAAGAACGTGCCCGAGGGCGTCTCGCCGTACGGATCCTGGTCGCTCAAGGGGCCGGCCGACCCGGAGGTGTTCCATTGCTTGCAGCTGGTCACGCAGGCGTGGCAGCCGACGCAGACATTGAGGTCGATGACCAGGGCGAGTTGCTTGGCGTAGGTCTGTGCCATCAGGATTCCGGTTCCGATTTCGAAAGGGTTGTCGGGCGGCGGGCGAAATAGCTGAGCACCTGGTGGGTGCGCCCATGCCGGGCGCCGCTCGCGCCCGCGGCGGGAGTGCCGGCCGTGCCGAGCGCACCGGGTGTGTCCGGCATCGGCAGGGCCTGGGGCCAGCTCTCCTGCGCTTCGTCCGGCGTGGCGGCACGCAGCCTGACGCGCACATCGTACCAGCCTGCCTGGCCGGTGATCGGGTCCGAGTTGCTCACCCGGCGCACCTTGACGTCACCGGAGCTGGCGCTGCCGTCGACCACGCCGGGGCCTGGCAGCGGCAGTTCCTCGGCGATCAGGTGATTCAGCAGGAAGCCTTTGCGGGACTCGTCGGCGCCAGGCGCCAGTTGCCAGGCGCCGCTCGCCTTGCCGATCGCATTCCACGTCCAGACGGTGCCGGGCTCGACCGCTTCGGAATAGCGCGCCAGGCAGCGAACCTTGCCCCACTGGCTCTCCACCCAGAGCCAGCCGCCGTCGTTCACGCCGGCCGCGGTTGCTGTCAGCGGATTGACGAAGAGATAGTTGTGGCTGTGGATCTGGCGCAGCCAGGCGTTCTGCGAGTCCCAGGAGTGGTACATCGCCATCGGGCGCTGCGTGACCGCATGCAGCGGGAACCGGTCGAGGTCGGTGGCGTCGTCTTCCAGCGGGGGGTACCAGAAGGGCAGCGGGTCGAAGTAGCGCTCGATGCGCGCCCGCAGGTGCTCGGGCGGCTGACGACCGCCGGTCTTGCCGCGGGCCGCGAGTCGGAAGGACTGAAGCGTGTCGGAATAGAGCGCGAGCTGGATCACGTCGTTCTTCTGCCGGAAGCCGTGCTCCATGCCGAAATCGAGATAGGCCCGGTTCCAGTTGCGCATGTACTTCATCTCGGCCGGCAGCTTGTAGTGGAAGACGCAATTGTTCTGGGCGTACATCTCCCACTGCCTCTGATTGGGTTCGCCTTTCAGGTGCGAGGTGCCGTCCTT
>JBBRJB010000269.1:0-4779 GCA_038220085.1 Burkholderiales bacterium | reverse complement strand
GCTCGCCTTTCCCAGCGTCTCCATCAGCTACGCAGTCATCGCGGTGCTCGGATACCTGCTCTGGTCTGAGCCTCTGGGCTGGCCGCAGGCAGCCGGCATTGCCTTGATCTGCACCGGCGTGCTGCTCCTGTACCGGGTCTAAGAGCCGGTCGGGGTATGGGAAGGGGTCGCGTTCGCATCAGAAAGTCGCGAGGCAAGGCACGTGTTCCGGTCGATACCGATGGGTATCGACCGGGTTGCGTAACGCCGCATCGCGGCTTTCTGGTGCGAACCCATAGGGCGACGGACGACAGGGCGCATCGCGGCGTTGCGCAAAGGGGTCAATACCCCTGGTATTGATCCTCTTCGCGCGCCTTGCGCTGCATCCCTGTCGTCCACCGCGCGACCCGTCCCCGCGCCCAGCCCGGGTCGGCGCTAGTAGCGCCGCTGCAGCGCGAGGCAGACCGCTGTCGCCTGCTCGTCGGTCATCTGCGGAAACATCGGCAGGCTCAGAACCGTGGCGGCCGCCTGCTCCGAACCCGTCAGCCCGGCCGGCCCGGTGGCAAGCCGGTCCCGGTAGGCGGGCTGGCGGTGTACCGGCAGCGGGTAGTGGACGTTGGTGCCGATGCCTTCCTGACGCAGGTGCTGCTGCAACTGCTCGCGGTCCTCGGCACGGATCACGTACTGGTGGAAGACGTGGCTGGCGCCGGGGCGACGCGCCGGCAGCGTCAGGCCCTGGTTGCGGCAGCCGGCCAGTTGCTCGTCGTAGATCGTTGCGATCGCCTGACGGCGACGGTTGTCCTCGTCCAGCAGGCCCAGGCGGACCCGAAGTATCGCGGCCTGCATCTCGTCGAGGCGGCTGTTGACGCCGACGAAATCGCTGACGTAGCGCTCGCGCCATCCGTACTGCCGCAGCGCCGCCAGTTGCGCAGCGAGGTCGGCGCGGGCGGTCGTGACGATGCCGCCGTCGCCGAGTGCGCCGAGATTCTTGGTAGGGTAGAGGCTGTATGCGGCGATATCGCCGAAACTTCCCAGTCGCCGCCCGTCCAGCAGGGCGCCATGGGCCTGGGAACAATCCTCAATCACCGCGATGTCGTGCCGCTTCGCAACCGCCGCTATCGCCCCCATATCCGCGGCCTGGCCGTAGAGATGCACCGGGATCACCGCGCGGATCGGCGAGTCAGTGGGGCGGGCGGTCACGGTGCGCTCGAACTCCACCGGATCCATGGTGAAGAAGTCCGGCTCGATGTCCACCAGCACCGGCGATGCGCCCACCATCTCGATCGCCGCAACGGTTGCCACCGCCGTGTGGGAAACCGTGGCCACCGAGTCGGATGGCCCGATTCCCAGTGCGCGCAGTGCCAGGGCGAGCGCATCGGTGCCGTTGGCGACCCCGACCGCGTGCGGCACGCCGATGAATCCTGCGAATTCCGCCTCGAAGGCCGCGACTTCCTTGCCGAGGATGTACCAGCCGCTGTCGAGCACGCGGCTCACCGCCTGGTCGATCTCGTTCTTGTGGGCTCGGTAGGCCGCACCCGGATCGGACTGCGGTACGCGCACTGCGGGCGTGGCGTTCATTGCGGCAGGTCCTGCGCGCAGTACTGCGCCAGGTTCGGCTTGAACCAGTCCAGGGTGCGCTTGAGGCCTTCGGGCATGTCGATCTGCGGTCTCCAACCGGTTGCCGCGCGAAAGGCGGAATCGTCGGCATGATAGTCGCCGATGTCGATCTTCTTGCGGTCCACCGGAAACGGCTTGACCACCGATTCGCCGCCCTGGTTGGCGGCGATCAGGGTCTGCGCCAGCGTTGAAAGGCTGATCGGCGGAAAGCCGCCGATGTTGTATGCCCGGCCTTCGGTCGCCGGCGTCACCGCCGCGATGAACGCATCGACGGCGTCGTCGACATAGGTGAAGTCGCGCAACTGCTCGCCACCCCAGACCTCGAACGGCTTGCCTTCCAGCGCGAGGCGGATCCAGATCCCGAGGAAGGTCTGGCGGGCGTCCTTGATCCGCATACGCGGGCCGTAGGTATTGGTCAGCCGCAGGCTGCACGATTTCAGGCCGTAGACCCGGTGGTAGAGCAGGTGGTAGAACTCGCCCGCCAGCTTGTTGATGCCGTTCACGTCGGGGGGCACCAGGGGATGTTTCTCATCTACCGGCAGGTAGGCCGGCACGCCATAGATCTGGCGGGTGCTGGCGAACACGATCCGGGTGTCGGGCGCCACCTTCCGACAGGCCTCGAGCAGGTGCAACTGGGCTTCGGTATTGATCGCCAGATCGGTCAGCGGATCAGTCATCGAGTCGAGATGGCTGGTCTGGCCGACCAGGTTGAAGATGACGTCGCGATCACGGACGAGGTGGGGCAGAACGTGCCGGTCCCGGAGGTCGGAAAGGTTGACCGAAACCCGGTCGGCAATCCCCTCCAGGTTGAACCAGTTGCCGCCGTACTGCGGGATCAGGCTGTCGACGATCAGGACGTCGGCGCCCAGCGTGACCAGGCGGCGTGCCAGGTTCGAGCCGATGAAACCGAGGCCGCCGGTGATCAATACCCGGCGTCCCTGCCATTGCCCGTGCGGGCTGTCCTGCGGTGGCGTCAATGTCTTTCCTCAGTCTTTCGGTGGGGCCCGATCCTATCCTGGACGTCAGGCGAAGGGGTCGATTGTGTCTTCGGAAAGGGGCGAACGGCACTTGCACCGACGCCGGGACTGTATAAAATAACAGTAGTCAACGCTAGGGCCGAGCAAGCGCCGCTTGCGCCGCAGGCAAGGGAATTGGATGAACCTGACCAGCTGGCTGGCGACAAAATGAAAGTCGAGCACCGAATCGATGCCCGGGCGGTAGCCGGGGCGATCAAGGGTCGCGGCACCGCGTTGGCGATGCAGGGGCGGTTCGAGCCTGTCCAGAGGCATGCGGTGGATGACGGCTGGCTGGATGCCGACGAAGAGCACCGGCCCGGCCCCCGGACGCACGTGCTGAAGGAGAACGCGCGGGCCATCATCACGCGCAATCGTTCGCCGGACATCTTCTTCAACCTGTCGATCAACCCCTATCGCGGTTGTGAGCACGGTTGCATCTACTGTTATGCCCGGCCCAACCACGGCTACGTCGGCCTTTCGCCGGGTATCGATTTCGAAACGCGGCTGTTCGCCAAGATCAACGCAGCGGCGCTCTTTCGCAGCGAAATCGCGCGCGCGGAATATCAATGCGAGCCGATCAACATCGGTTCGGTCACGGACCCTTACCAGCCGATCGAGCGGCAGTTTCGCATCACCCGCCAGTTGCTGGAGGTGGCGCTTTCATACCGGCAGCCGGTCACGCTGATCACCAAAGGCAGCCTGGTGGAGCGAGACATGGATCTCCTGTCGGCGCTTTCTATCAAGGATCTGGCGGCAGTCACCGTCACCGTGACCACGCTGGAGGCCGACCTTGCACGCAAGCTGGAGCCACGGGCAAGCGCGCCCTGGCGTCGCCTTGAGACCATCCGGCGGCTGGTCTCGGCTGGCATCCCGGTAGGGGTCTCGATCGGGCCCGTCATTCCCTTCATCAACGACCACGAGATCGAAGCCTTGCTCGGGGCCGCCCGCGATGCAGGCGCCCGCAGCGCGCACTACACGGTCATCCGCCTGCCACTGGAGGTCAACCCGTTGTTCCAGCAGTGGTTGCAAGCGCACTTTCCGGATCGGGCAGAGCGGGTGATGCACCGGATCCAGGACTTGCGTCAAGGCAGGGACTACGATGCCCGGTTCTTCAGCCGGATGAAAGGCGAAGGTGTCCTCGCCAATCTGATTCGAATGCGGTTCACCAACACCAGCCGCCGGCTTGGACTGGACCGCGACTTCCCGGAACTGCGCACGGACCTGTTCCGCCGGCCGGGCAATTCCGGCGCGGGCCGGCGCGACGCGGAGCCTGAGCAGCTTACGTTGATCTGACCCCAGCGATCCGCGAAAGGCGGCGAGCGGCACTCCAGACGTTGAGTTTTAAAGACTTATAACCTATATAAGTCAATGACTAATAGCATTGTTATGATGTTATTTATTAGATCGGCGGTGTTGGCATTCCCGACGCCCGGACCGACGGTCGATTTCACGGCTTGAAAGGTTGCGGGTCATCTCCAACAATCGATCAAGTAGCGAAGTACGCTTTGCAAGG
The DNA here is from genome assembly GCA_038220085.1 of Burkholderiales bacterium. Taxonomy (GTDB): domain Bacteria; phylum Pseudomonadota; class Gammaproteobacteria; order Burkholderiales; family Burkholderiaceae_E; genus Lautropia. The sequence goes on along the minus strand of JBBRJB010000269.1, from coordinate 654 downwards.
GATTGGCAGTCAACAGTTGAGGTAGGGCCATGAAAGCGATGAGAGCGGCAACTGGAGTGGGGCGGATTCTGTTGGGAATATCGCTGGCCGCAGTGCTGGCCGGCCTGTCGATTCCCGCTGGCGCGGCGGAGACCGTCAAGATCTTTCGTTCCACCATGCCTGATGGCACGGTGGTCCTGAGCGACAAGCCCACCACGGGCGCCAAGTCGGTCGCCAGCGACACCTTCGTGCTCACGGCCCCTCGCGGCGCCGCCGAAGCGGAACGCGACTATTGGCGGCGGCAGGCAGAAGCCTTCAACCGGCGGCAGGAGATGCGCGACGCCGAGCAACGGCCAGCAATTCGCTCGTCACGCCCGCACCGGGAAGAGTCCGCGATGTACCGGGAGCCCGAGGTGATCCACCATGGCTATCACGCGGCCCGACCGCTCGTATCCCTGAGCAGGGTGCCGCCCAACTACGTCAGTTCCCCGGGTGCGGCCCGCGGACGCGAGGGTGGGTTCATCGGCAGCGGATTCAGCACCGCGCGCTGAGCCCCGGCTTTCTTCTTTCCTTTTTCCTGGCTGGAATGTCCGGCGCCCTTCAGGCGCCGGTCTTTTTTTCGGCCTGCCGCGCAGACGCAAGACCGTCGAGTCATCTGGTTCCGCCCGAGGATCA
>JBBRJB010000268.1:0-4796 GCA_038220085.1 Burkholderiales bacterium | reverse complement strand
ACGGGGTTGCTGGCCTGTCGCGAGTTGCTGGACCAGCCGGTGGTGGGCATGACCGAGGCCGCCTTGCTGACCGGCGCTATGCTCGGTACCCGCCTGGGGGTCCTGACCTACGGCGCACGGCTGGGGCCGGTGTATCGCGAGCTCGTCGAGGCTTACGGTTTCGGCAGCCGCCTTGCCGGCGTCGAGACCGTGGACGTGACGCCGCAGCAGACCTTCATTGAACCGGAGCGGGTCCGTGCCGAAGTGCGGGCCGGCGCGCTGCGGCTGGTCGCGCAGGGTGCGGAGGTGGTGGTGCTGGCCGGTGCAGCCATGGCGGAGATGGCGCCGCACCTGCAGCTGGGGGTGCCGGTGCCGCTGCTCGACGGCGTGGCCTGCGCCGTCGGCCTCGCCGAAGTGCTGGTGGGACTGAAGCTGCCCAAGCCCGGCGTCGGTAGCCTCGCACCCACCGGTGGGCGCGCCGTATACGGCGTCAGCGGGCCGCTGCAGGAACTGTTCGGCCGCCGCGACTGACGACGCCGCCGGCAACCGGCCCTCCGCCTGCGACCCGCAACCTCAGCCTCAGCCCTCAGCCCTCAGCCCTCAGCCCTCAGCCCTCAGTCCTCAGCTCTCGACTAAGGTGAAGGCTTCTCCGCGGCGCACGACATGGCCGATGGACGGCGACGGAAAGTGTGCCGTGCAGAGCAAGGTCGGCGAATCGCAGACATCCTCCAGGATCCGCCGGCGCGACTGTCCGGCGAGTTCAGGGTTGTAGTCCGACATCATGCCCATGTCCGGATAAAGCATCTGCAGCGGCGAGTGGATCATGTCGCCGGTGATGATGGCATCCTGGCCCGTGCGGCCGACCCTGACCGCGAAATGATCGATCGTGTGCCCCGGTGTCGGCACCAGCCTGAGATCGTCGTCGAGGACGTAATCGCTGGCTACCCGCTGGCAGCGATCGGCGGCGACGATCGGCAGCACGGAGTCTGTGATCCAGGGGCACGCCTCGGGCCGGGCCTGGTGGCGCTCGGTCCAATAGGCCAGTTCGACTTCGGAGAAGCAGTAACGCGCGTTCGCAAAGGTGGGAACCCACCTGCCGTTCTCCAGCCTCGTATTCCAGCCGACGTGATCGACATGCAGGTGCGTGCACATCACGAAGTCAATGTCGGCAAAGCCCAGGCCGGCCGCGCGCAGGCTGCGCTCGTAGGCCGAGTGCTTCATCATGTGCCAGAACGGCCGGTGCGGGCGCGGCTTGTCGTTGCCGACGCAGCTGTCGATCAGGATGTTGTGGTGCCGGGTACGGACCAGGTAGCTCTGGATGCACAAGACCATCTTCCCGGTAGCCGGGTCGATGTAGCGAGGCGCCAGCCAGGTGCGATGTTCTTCCAGCAGTGCCGGCGTGAGTGACGGAAAGAACTTCAAGGGGTCGAAGAACGGCCCCTCCTGCTCGACGATGCGCTGTACCGTGGCAGGACCCAGTGTGATCGCTTGGTTCATGGACATTCCGTCAGGCCGTCCCGGGGATCGGGTTGCCCTTGCCGCAGCAGAATAGCGCAATCCGCCGGCGATGCCGTCTGACCGTCGGACCGATGTTGACCGCATGCGCGCGCCGCTTCGGGTCTAATCGGGGTATGGAAGCAACGCACGACACCGACAAGCGCCTGATGGATCTCGAAGTCAAGGCGAGTTTTGCCGAGGACCTGCTGGAGCAGCTGAACCGGACCGTCTTTCTCCAGCAGCAGCAGATCGAGCAATTGGCGCGGGAACTCGCCGCGCTTCGCCAGCAGATTCCGCAGGACACGGAATCCCGGCGCAGCCTGCGCGACGACCTCCCGCCTCATTACTGAGCGAAGCGGCAGCGGCGCACCTCCGCGCCGTGGTCCGGTGACACGGGTGCGGCACCGGCGCGTGGGACAGGTGGGCCGGACAGGTGTGAGAAAATCCCCCGGCGATGTGCCGGTGCTGGGCCGGTGCGGGCCGCGTCACGGGGAGCAAGGGAGAACATGGCAATCTACGAACTCGATGGAATACGGCCCACGCTTGCGGACTCGGCCTGGGTTGCGGAAACCGCCGAAGTCATCGGCAACGTTTCGCTCGCGCAGGATACGGGCGTCTGGTCCAACGTGGTCATCCGGGGCGACAACGAACCGGTCACCGTGGGTGCCGCAACCAATATCCAGGAAGCAGCGATCCTGCACTCCGATGCGGGCAGCCCGCTTACGATCGGTCGCGACGTGACGGTCGGCCACAAAGCCATGCTCCATGGCTGCACCGTCGGCGATGGGTCCCTGATCGGCATCGGCGCCATCGTTCTCAACAATGCGCGTATCGGCAGCGGCTGTCTGGTCGGCGCGGGTGCGTTGGTCACCGAAGGCAAGGAGTTCCCCGACGGTTCACTGATCGTCGGCAGCCCGGCCCGGGCGGTGCGATCACTGTCGCCCGAACAGATCGAGGGGCTGCTGCAGAGTGCGCGCCACTATGTCCAGAACGCGGCGCGATTCAGAAAGGGACTGCGCCGCATCGACTGACGCCGTCACCGGGCGGACTTCACTGCCTCGAATATCGCCAGCGCCTGCTTGCGGGCGACGGCATGGTCGACGATCGGAGCCGGGTAGTCCCGGCCGATGACGCAGCCGCATTCGCGCTGACGCGCTTCGCTCAGCTTCCATGGTTCGTGGATCTCCTTGTCGCCGCAACGCGCCAGTTCTGGTACGTATCGGCGGATGAAGACCCCGTCGGCATCGAAGCGCCGTGACTGCAGCACGGGGTTGAAGATACGGAACCAGGGCTGTGCGTCGTTGCCGGTGGAGGCGGCCCACTGCCAGCCGCCGTTGTTGGCGGCCAGGTCAAAGTCATTCAAGCGCTCGGAAAAATAACGTTCACCCCAGCGCCAGTCCACATGAAGATCCTTCACCAGGAAGGACGCGCTCACCATCCGCAATCGGTTGTGCATGTAGCCGGTGCGGTTGATCTGCCGCATGGCCGCGTCCACCAGCGGAAAACCGGTGCGGCCCTGGCACCAGGCTAGGAACAGATCCTCGCGGTTGGTGAACGCCAGGCCCTCGTACTCACGCCGGAACGCATGGCCCGCCACATGCGGGAACTGATAGAGGATGCTGAAATAGAAATCCCGCCAGATCAATTCGCCAAGCCAGGCCTGCGCGCCCTGGCTGCCCTGGCCGAGCGCCGCCCTGACCAGTTGGCGCACCGACACCGTACCGAAGCGCAGATGCACCGATAGGTAGGAGACGCCGCGAACGGCCGGCAGGTCGCGAGCCTGGTGGTAGTGGCGCATGCGCGGCTCGAAGTCGGCGAAGGCCTCGGCTGCGCCGCTGGCTCCTGGTTTGAATCCCAGCGCTAGCAGATCGGTCGGGACGAAGCCCAGGTCGGCCAGGCTGGGCAGGGTCGTATCGATAGCGGCGGCCTCGAGTCTGCCACCGGAGCCGCCCGCGCCGCCCGCGCCGGCGGGATCCAGGTCGATTTCCGGCAGCCGCTTGAGCCAGGCGTTCCGATAGGGCGTGAACACCGTGTACGGGCGGCCTTCCTGGCTCAGCAGTTCATCCTTCTCGAAAATCACCTGGTCTTTGAATCCGCGAAACGAAATGCCGACAGCGCCCAGGGCGCCTCGTACGTAGCCGTCGCGCGCGAGCGCTGCGGGTTCGTAGTCGCCGTTAGCGAAGACGGCATCCACCCCCAGGCGGACAGCCAGGCGGGGAATCTCCTCGCGCGCGCTGCCGTGAAGCACGATCAGGTTGCCCCCCTGCCTGGCCAGGTCGGCCGCCAGTTCCACCAGGCTGTGCCGGATGAACTCGACCCGCCGATCGGCCCGGTCCGGCAGTTGCTTGAGAATGTCGATGTCGAACACGAAGACGCAGAACACCCGCTCGCTCCCGGCCAGTGCCGCGGCCAGCGCGACATTGTCGGCGGCGCGAAGATCGCGTCGAAACCAGTGCAGGGTCTTGTGGTTCATCCGGGTTCCGGTAGGTCCGGCCCAGCATAGCAAGTCGGCCCGCAGGCACGTCGGCGATGCCGGGGCGCTCCGTGCGGTTATGAAGCCGGCATCGCGTCGGCGGTATCCCGGGCCGATCGGCGGCATGCATCCGCTGGGGCAGGGATCACGTAGTCAAGGTACAGGCGGCCACCCGGTCGCACGGAACTACGACGAGTCTGTCGGAGTATGAATCATGACCCCGATTCATACTCCGACAGACTCCTAGACCGATGTCCACTCGAACCACTGCCGAAACCAACCGAGCCAAGGCCTGGATAAAGTCCCGGACCAAGGCCCGGAACGCGGCGCTCATGACGGCAATCGCCGCGCTGCTGCCGGTGCTGCTCGCCTGTGCGCCGGCGGCGTATTCCGCGCGAGACCGCCGGCTGCTCTCGTTCTCCGGCATCGGGAACATTCGCGACGGCGAGGGGTGCAACCAGGATGTCCGTATAATGTTTGCAGAGGCAGACCGCGTGCGGGACGTTTCCAGGCAGGACATCACGGCAGCTTCCAGCCCTGTTCTGGTCGGGCAGTGCGGTGACCGCTCATGAGTGGCAGCTCCGTCCTGGACTGGGACGTTGTTGCGTGGCGGCGGGAGGGTGGCCCACAATCCCGGATCGCCCGCCAGGGGCTCCTGCGTCAGGGGCTCATTTCCGCGCATTTCTTTCCCACAGGGTTCCGGATGTCCGACACCGACTATCGGCAAGAGACTCAAGACGCGAGCGCCCTCGAGCGGCTGTTGAGCGATGTCGCCAACGGCAGCCGCGCAGGCTTCGAATCGCTCTATCGTGCAACCTCGCCCAAGCTCTTCGGCATCTGCATGCGG
>JBBRJB010000267.1:0-4799 GCA_038220085.1 Burkholderiales bacterium | reverse complement strand
AACCGGCGGGCTTCCTGCCGACTCGACGGATCCGAAGGAGTTATTTCAGCGCACGTTGCAGACGATCGAGCATAACGAGTTGGTCGCCCGCGCCTACGCCCAGGTCGCTGTTCAGGTCGGGACCGTCGCTCATGCGAGCCTCGAGGTTGCCAGGGCGGTGGCGGCGGACCTGCCGGACTTGACGCAGGCGCAGCAAGACGCATTGCAGCGGGCCGAGGGAATCGTCGTGAAGCTGCGGGGCGGACAGCAGGCCATCATGCAGCCACCGCTCTAGCCCGATCATGGCATGATGTCGGAAATAGCGGAACTGCCGGGTGTTCCGGTTCGGAGGATGTCATGAAAGCGCTGCCTGCCTTGTTGAGCCTCGCCGGCGCTGCGCTTGCGCTCCATCTCTTTGCATGGTCGCAGGACGCCATCGGCCAGGCTACGCCCGAGATCTTTCGCGATGCCGATGTCTCTCTAGGCGAGCAGATGATCGCCGAGCACGGATGCGCAGAGTGCCATGCTCGCAAAGTCGGTGGCGACGGGTCGGGCATCTATCAGCCGACCGGCCGGATAAATACGCCGGGCTTCCTGCGGGGCATGGTGGAACTGTGCAATACCCAACTCAATCTCGGCATGTTTCCGGAAGAGGTGACGGCGGTGGCTGCCGTGCTGAACAGGGACTACTACAAGTTCCATTAGCCTCGAAACTGCGGAGATCTGCTGGGCGCCGTCCACGTGGGCGCGCTCAGTGCAGGACCTGCGCCGCGCTGCGGACGATCTCCCAGGCAGCCGGCGACACTTCACCGCAGGCCAGCATCGCCGGCCTTGAATATTTCAATCGCCAAGGCTGGCGGGCCGGCGCATCATCGCTCGGGCCGGCGATCCGGATCAACAATAATCTCTTGCACAGGAACTCCAATGGCCACTTCAGTCAAGCAACTCCTTGCCGATGCCAACCAGTCAGTGCCCCGCATCACGCCTGATGAGGCGCAGAAGATCATGGGCAGTAACGATGCCTTGATGGTCGATGTCCGTGATCCTTCGGAGGTCGCTGCCAGCGGCAAGATCAAGGGCGCGGTCAACGTCTCGCGGGGAATGCTGGAGTTCCGGGCGGATCCGGAGAGTCCGTACTACGACCAGAACTTCCGCAAGGATCGTACCGTCATCGTTTATTGCGCGTCCGGCGGCCGATCGGCCTTGGCCGGCAAGGCCCTGCAGGACCTCGGCTATTCGGACGTCCGCAATCTCGGCGGCTTCAAGGATGCGACGGAGAAGGGCCTGGCGACGGAACAGGCCTGAGTCCTGCTACGGTGAGCTTCGACCTGACCGAAGACCAGCGCGAGTTGCAGGCGGCCGCCCGCCGCTTTGCGCGCGGCGAACTGCTGGAACTGGCGCGGGAACTCGAACGGAACAACGAGCCGGTCTCTCATCAGTGGCGTCGGCGTTACGCGGAACTGGGTTACCTGGGCATTAACCTGCCGGAACGCCATGGCGGTATGGGCCTGGGGCACCTGGAGGCGCTGCTGGTGCTGGAGGAGTTCGCACAAGTGTCGCCGGCGGTCGCTTTCCCGGTTTTCGAAAGCGCCACCGGGCCGGTGCGCGCGATCGTGAACTTCGCATCGGAGGATCTGAAGCGGCGGATCGTGCCGCGGGTGATCAGCGGCGAAATCGTGGTTGCGGTCTCCATGTCGGAGCCGGCTGCCGGCACTGCGTTGACGGACCTCACCACTCGTGGACGAATCGACGGCGCCGAGATCGTCCTGCAGGGGCAGAAGCGGTGGTGTTCCGGCGGCGGACATGCGGATGCCTACATCGTCTACTGCCGGCTCGATGAACAGCCAGGCGCCGCCGGCATCGGGGCGGTGCTGGTGGAAAAAGAGCGGCCGGGTATCAGCTTCGGTCGCCCGGAACTGTTGATGGGTTTTCGCGGCATTCCCAGCAGCGATATCTTCTTGGACGATGTGCGAGTGCCTCTCGACAACCTCGTCGTTCCCGCCGGCGGGTTCCGCGGCCTGATGGAGGTGTTCGGGTTGGAGCGGTGTGGCAACGCCACCATGTCGCTCGGTATCGCGGCGGCCGCACTCGAGGAAGCCCTGGCCTATGTTCAGGAGCGTCGGCAGTTCGGCCGGCCCATCGTTGACTTCCAGGCGGTCCAGTTGAAACTTGCCGAGATGGCGATGAAGGTCGAGGCGGCCCGCCTGCTGATCTGGCGCGCCGCGGCGGCGGCCGGCGATCGGTTGCCGTCGACGGCGCACAGCAGCATCGCCAAGTGCTTCGCCAACGAGATCGTGCGCGAGGTCACCAGCATCGGCCTGCAGTTGATGGGCGGCTACGGCTACTCCACCGAATACCGGATGGAGCAGCGGGTGAGGGATGCCTACGGTTGGGGAATCGCCGGCGGCACTATCGATATCCAGAAGATCAATATCGCTTCGGCACTGGTCGGGCGGCGATTCGGCCAGCGCTGACCGGGCTCCGCATTCCCCACGCCGCGGCGCTGCGTCCGCCGCCCCCTCAGGGGCCGGGGGACGTAAACCAGTACCAGCCCAGCGCCAGGAATCCCAGCCAGATGCCGACTATCACGACCGCCGCGACGTAGCTGCGAGGCTGGCGGCGCTGCTCTGCCAGCCACCGGTCCGCTTGCGCGCGGCTTGCGGCCAGCACGTCCTGCGGCAACAGTCGCACGGCCAGCCAGATGAGTCCGGGCAGCAGGATCGCGTCGTCGATCAATCCGAGCACCGGGATGAAGTCCGGAATGAGGTCTATCGGGCTCAATGCATAGGCGACCGCAATCAGGCCGATTGCCTTGGGAAGCCACGGCGTGTCCGGATTGCGGCTGGCGAACCAGAGCATGAGCGTGTCGCGCTTGATGGCTCGCGCCCAGGCACGCAGCGCATCAACAGGCCGCATGTGGCGTCGTGGCCGGCGCGGCTCGATACTCATGTGATGCGGTCCATGGTAACTCTCCTCCCGGATCAATCTTAAGCGCTACCGTGTTCGTGCCGACGGCCTCTCGCACGAGGCGGCGGTGGACTCCGTCGCTGCGCTGATGCAGCTATGGCTGCTGGGGGAGGGCTGATCCTGCGGGTTCTCGGGGGCGCGACCGACGTCGTCGTCGTCGTCATCAGCCCATGAGCTTGGAGGGCAGCCAGGTGGCGAGTTCCGGGAACACGCACAGGATCAGGATCGCGACGACCATGCAGATCATGAACGGAAAGGCCCCCTTGAGGATGGTTGGCAGCCGCACATCGGGGGTGATGCCGTTGATGACAAACAGGTTCAGTCCCACCGGCGGGGTGATCAAGCCGAGTTCCATGTTGATCGTCAGGATCACGCCGAACCAGATCGGGTCGAAGCCGGCAGTCGTGATGATCGGCATCAGGATCGGCGTAGTCATCAGGATGATGGCAGCGGGCGGAAGGAACATGCCGGCCACCAGCAGCATCAGGTTGATTCCCGCCATGATGACCCAGCGGTTGACTTGCCATTCGCCAATTGATGTCGCCACCGCCTGCGTGACCTGAAGCGACGACATCATGTAGCCGAACAGGATCGATGTGCCGATGATCATCAGCAGCATGCCGGACTCGCGCAAACCGTCGCGCAGGATGTTCCAGAGATCGGCAATGCGCCAGACGCGATAGATGGCGATCACCATCAGCAGGCACAAGGCGGCGCCGACGCCGGCAGCTTCCGAAGGCGTCGCGATGCCGCCGTAAAGGGAGTAGACGACCCCGACGATCACGGCGATGAAGGGCAGCAGCCGGGGCAACAACTCCAGCTTCTCCTTCATCGAATAAATGCGGTCCTTGTCGACCAGCACCGTGCCGCGTTTCCAGCTCAGGAACAGCGCCCAGGCCATGAACAAGGCCACCAGCATCAGGCCGGGGATGATGCCGGAAATGAACAGCCGGCCGATCGAGGTTTCCGACGCGATACCGTACAGGATCATCGTGATGCTGGGCGGAATCAGGATACCCAGGGTGCCGCCGGCTGCAATGGCCCCGGTGGCAAGATCCGCGTCATAGCCGCGCTTTCGCATCTCCGGGATGCCCATCTTGCCGATCGCCGCACAGGTCGCCGGCGACGACCCGGTCAGCGCCGAGAAGAGCGCGCACGCGCCGATGTTGCTGATGACCAGCGAGCCGGGCACTTTGTGGAGCCATCGCGCCAGCGCTTCGTACAGGTCGCTGCCGGCACGCGATGAGGCGACCGCAGCGCCCATGATGATGAACATCGGCAGGGACACCAGCGTGAAGTCGTTCAGGCCGGAGAAGATCGTCTCGGACAGGAAATGGACACTGTTCCAGCCGTCGAAGATGATCATGAACAGCAGTGCCACGGCTCCCAGCCCGAAGGCGATCGGCAGCCCGGTGGCGAGCATCGCTACCGTGGCGAGGAAGATCAGCAGGCCGATGACCAGCGGGCTCATAGTTTGTCTTCCGGTGAGAGTCCGAAGGGCAACTGGCGGTGGGTGGCGACCAGGTAGATTTCCGCGATCATCTCCAGGCACAGGAGCGCCAACCCGATCGGCACCGTGGCGTATGAAATCCAGACCCGCGGCTGCCAGATCGACGGCGTCGTCTGGCCGCTTTCAAAGGTCTCGTACCACCACGGCACCGCCCCCCACAGGAAGAAGGCGCAAAAACCAAGCGCGATCAGCGAGCCGCCCAGATGCAGTGCCCGGCGCGCCGACTGACCGACCATCAGCGGCACGATGTCGACTGCGACATGGCCCTTGGTGATCAGGATGTAGGGCGCACCGAGAAAGGTGGACGCGATGATTGCAAAGGTGACGAACTCGGTCTGCCATA
>JBBRJB010000266.1:0-4809 GCA_038220085.1 Burkholderiales bacterium | reverse complement strand
ACCCCCGACATCAGCCCGTTCTGGTGGATCTTCAATGCGCTTGGCTGGGACATTCCGGCGCTGATCACCAGCGCAGACTGGGCGTTGACCGCAATCGTCATCGCCGATACGTGGGAGTGGTTTCCGTTCACCATGCTGATGATTCTGGCCGCGCTGCAGATGCTGCCGGACGAATACGTCGAAGCGGCCCGTATCGATGGCGCCAACGCTCTGCAGCTGACCTGGCACGTGGTGTTGCCTCATCTGAGAGGCGTGCTGATGGTGGCAGGCCTGTTCCGGCTCATCGATAGCATCAAGGCGTTCCCGCTGATCTACATCCTGACCGACGGCGGGCCTGGCAGCCTGACCGAGGTCACCAACTACTACAGTTTCATCCAGGCCTTCAACTTCAGCTATCTCGGCTATTCGAGCGCGATCACGGTCGTACTGGTGCTGCTGACCGTGGCGCTGAGCGCCGGTATCATCGCATTGATCGGATGGGGCGAGCGTGTCGACTAGTTCATTCAGGTATGTAGACGCGCGTACGCGGCGCCTGCTCTATGCGCTCGTCGTGCTGCTGGTCGTGCTGGTGATGTTTCCGTTCGTCTGGTTGCTTCTGCTCAGTTTCAAGACCACCGACCAGATCTTCGCCGGCGCTGCCGGCCTCCTCTCAGCGCCGACGCTGGAGAACTACGTCGCGCTATGGGAAAGCGACTTCCGGCGCTCATTCGTCAACAGCGCCATCGTCAGTTGCGTATCGACCGGGCTGGCGTTGCTGTTCGGCGTGCCCGGCGCCTATGCATTGTCGCGGATGGCGCTTCGCTCGCAGAAATCGCTGTCACTGATCATTCTTTCGTCCCGGATGGCGCCGCCGATCGCCTTCACGATCCCGTACTTTCTCGCCTACCGCCACCTGGCGTTGCTCGATACCCGTACCGGATTGATCCTGATCTACCTGACGTTCAACTTGTCGCTGGTCGTCTGGCTGATGCGCTCGTTCTTCGACTCGTGCCCGCGCTCGCTGGAAGAAGCCGCCTGGATCGACGGCGCGTCCATGTGGCAGGCGTTCCGGCGGATCGTACTGCCGATCTCAGGCCCGGGGCTCGCGGCGACGGCCATCCTGTGTTTCCTCTATTCCTGGAACGACTTTTTCTTCGCGCTGATCCTCACGCGAAAGGAAGCGATGACGGCGCCGGTAGCGGTCGTCAATTTCATGAACTACGAAGGTTGGGAATGGGGCCGAATCGCCGCCGGCGGCACGATGGTGATGTTGCCGGTGCTGGTCTTCTCGATCGCGGTCAGAAAATTCCTGATCCACGGCATGACCGCGGGTGCGGTCAAGGGTTGAATCCAGTGAACGCAAAGTCATGAGCGGTGAATACGAAGTCATAAGCGAAGGGGCTTCGCCATCATCATCCGGCCGCGCAGACGTGCTGACGCGCCGTCGTGTCGGACGTACGACGCTGGCCGTGACCGAACTGGGATTCGGTTCCGCGCCGATCGGAAACTTCCGTTTCGATGCGAGCGACGTCGACGCCCAGGGCGCATTGGCCGGCTACTGGGCCGCCGGGGGCCGGTACTACGACACTGCACCCTTCTATGGTTATGGCCGCAGCGAACTGCGGGTCGGACAGTTCCTGCGTGGCATCGATCCGGCCGATTACCTGCTGTCGACCAAGGTCGGCCGCTGGTTGCGGCCACTTCGCACCGACGACGACCGGTCCGGGTTGAGGCAGGGCGGCTTGCCTTTCTTCCCGACCTATGACTTGAGCTACGACGGCGCGATGCGCTCACTGGAGCAGTCGTACCTCAGGCTCGGACTGGACCGCATCGACGTGGTGCTGATCCACGATGTCGACGCATTCACCCACGGTTCGGATGCGGCTGTGGAACCGCTTTTCGATGAGGCGATGGAGGGTGCCTACCGTGCGCTGGTGGAACTTCGCCGTGCCGGACAGATCCGCGCGATCGGTGCCGGTATCAACGACACGCGCTGGTGCCGCCGCTTCGTCGAGGCCGGTGATTTCGACTGCATGATGCTGGCGGGCCAGTACAGCCTGCTCGAGCATTCGTCCGAGGTGCTCGAATTGCTGTCACTTTGCGGGCGCAAGCAGATCGGCGTGCTGATTGCGGGTGTCTTCAATTCCGGCATCCTCGCCGGTGGCTCGAAATCGGGCGCGGCGTTTCACTACCGGCCCGCGCCGCAGGCAATCATCGAGCGCGTCGGGCGTATCGAGGCGATCGCGACGGCGCACGGCCTGCCGCTTGCCGCGGCGGCGATCCAGTTCGTGCTTGCCCATCCCGCGGTTTCGGCGGCTGTGCTGGGCGCCACCTCCCGCGCGGAAGTGAAGGCGAATGTCGAGGCTTACCGGCATCCGATACCGGAGGCGTTCTGGGGCGATCTGCGATCGGCCGGTCTCCTCGCACCCCGCTCTTCAGACCCAGGCGAGGACACTGCCCATGCTGACCGGTGAAACACTGCTTTTTCCACTGCTGGCGGATCCGATCAGACATCAAGGCCGGCACACGGTGGTGATCAACGCGACCTCGGTCGGGATTGAGCCCGGCGATGCGCCCCCGATGGACATCGCCGCGCTGTGCCGAGCGGCGCAGGCGCGGGGCTGCACGGCGATCGGCGGCAGTGCAAAGGCCCCGGCATGAAAGGTCCCGGCATCTTCCTCATTCAGTTTCTCGGCCCTGAGCCACCGCACGATACGCTCGAAGGCCTGGCCGGCTGGGCAGCGGGACTGGGTTTCAAAGGCGTACAGCTACCCACCTTCAGAAAGGACATCTTCAACCTGGAGCAAGCCGCGCAAAGCAAGGGCTACTGCGACGACATCAAGGGCATGCTGGCCGACAAGGGTCTGGAGATCTCCGAACTCTCCACGCATCGGCAGGGCCACATCTGCGCTTTCAATCCGGCCTTCAACGACATCCTGCGCAGTTTCGGTCCACCCGAGTTCGCGGACGATCCCGAGGGACGCAAGCAATGGGCGCGCCGCCAGTTGCTGCTGGCGGCCAAGGCCGCCGCCAACCTGGGCTTGAAGACCCATGCATCGTTCTGCGGAAACCTGCTGTGGCCTTACTTCTACCCGTACCCGCCGCCCCCGCGGGGCCTGATCGATGACGGTTTCACCGAACTGGCAAGAATCTGGCGTCCGATCCTGGATGCCTTCGACGACGCGGGCGTGGACGTCTGCTTCGAAATCCATCCCGGTGAAGACGTGCACGACGGCGTCACGTTCGAGATGTTCCTGGACAAGCTCCGGGGGCACCCGCGCTGCAATATCCTCTACGATCCCAGCCATATGCTGCTGCAGCAGATGGACTACGTCGGTTTCATCGACATCTATCACGAACGGATCAAGGCCTTCCATGTGAAGGACGCTGAGTTCATCCCCAGCGCGCGGTGCGGCGTGTACGGCGGATTCCAGCGCTGGGGAAACCGCCCGGGGCGGTTTCGCAGTCTTGGCGACGGGCAGATCGATTTCGGCGCAATCTTCTCGAGGCTTGCCTTTCACGGCTACCCGGGATGGGCGGTGCTGGAATGGGAGTGCTACTTGAAGCGTTCCGAAGACGGTGCGCGCGAGGCGGCGCCGTTCATCTCCCGGCACATGATCCAGGTGACCCGCCAGGCATTTGACGCCTTCATGACGGATAAGGCCGATCCGCAGATCAACCGGAGGCTTCTGGGAATCTGAGCGGATGCCGAACAGACCGACGCCAAGGCGTATCGACGCCCATTGTCACGTCTGGCCGCCCGGGGGCGCCGCATTGGCGGCCGGTGTGACGCCGCAAGACCGTCGACCGGCGGACTATCCGATCGAGACCCATCTCCGGCGACTCGCCACGCTGGGTATCGATGCCGCCGTGCTGGTGCCGCACATCGCCTACTACGGCCGCGACCTGAGCTACGCCTTCGAATGCGCCGGACGGTGGCCCGGACGCTGCGCCGTGATGGGCGCGATCACCCAGGCCGAGACCGAGGACCCGCAGCGGCTTTACGACGGCCTGGACCTCGGGGTGCGCTCGTTCCGCATTCGCGCCGCGGACCTCGCACGCCCGCTCGATGAACTGTGCGGGTTCCTGCAGTCCGTGCGCGCGGTGCTGTGCCCGTTGATAACGCGGGCGCAGGCCGAAGCGGGCGCACTGCAACACGTCGTGGAATTGGCGGCACGCCATCCGCAATTGCAGTTCGTGCTCGACCACTTCGGCGGCTGGCCCGATTCGCCGGCGTTTCAGGCGTTGGCCGGATGTCCGAATGTGCTGGTCAAGATCTCGGACTTTGCCGCCTTCGATGCGCCGCCCTATGCGCGCGCGCTCGACGCGACCTTGGCGCTCTGCGGGCTGTTCGGTGCGCAGCGCCTGATGTGGGGCAGCAATATGCCGGTCGTCGAACTGGACGTCGTGCAGCGCCTCGAGGATGCCTTCACGGTGATCGAAGCGGCAGTCGGTCTGAACCCGATCGACAAGGCCGCAATACTCGGGGGGACGGCCGAGCGCATCTTTTTCACCCCTTGATCATCCCTTGGGGCGCTGAGCCGGTCCCCTGACCGGCGCCGCGCCCCGGACTTACTGCACCTTCAGCTGATGACCGGAAGCGCCTCGACGTCGTAGCCGTGGTTTAGCCGGCGTCCGAGCACCGGATCCTCCAGCGCCATCTCGAATCGGCTGCCGGGTCGTACGCCTCCGATCGCACCGAGGGTGCCGCAGAACATCAGGCTGGGCGAGGCCATGCCGGCGCCCTGGGTGTATGCCTCGATGAGTTGCTCCGGCCTGCTGATGCCGGCCAGCGCCCCTTCCTGATAGAGAACGCGTTGGCCATCGATC
>JBBRJB010000265.1:0-4810 GCA_038220085.1 Burkholderiales bacterium | reverse complement strand
AGCGGGTTGGCGCCAAACTCGATGGTGTGCTGCGCAGCCACCAGGTGATGCCCGACGGCAGCCTGAGGGATACCTGCGTCTACAGCATCATCGCGCATGAATGGCCGGCCGTCCGGAACAACCTGACCGCCAGGCTGGAGCGAATCTAGGAGTCTGTCGGAGTATGCACACGGGGACCGGAAGACCGGTCGGCTCGAGCGTGATCCCGCGCTGGCATCGGCCCGCAATCGTCCGCGTGGCGGTCGGTCTGTGTCTGGTACTGACCACCGCGGCCGGCGCCAGCGCCGCGCCGCCGATCCTGGACGATGCCACTCTGAAGCGGGAGTACGAGGCGTACCGGACGAGCGTGAAGGGGATGCGCCGATACCAGGTCCACTACATCCGGGTTGCCGGGGAAACCGAGGCCAGGGAACTGATCGCGAAGATCCGCAGCGGCGCCCCTTTCCAGGAACTGGCCACAAAGCACTCCCTGCACAAGGAAAGTGCCGAGCGTGGCGGCAACCTGGGCGGCCATGCCGGTTGCCGGTGGGCCAAGGCGACGCTGGAGATCCTCGATTCGCTCAAGAGCGGAAAGACCTGGCCGCAGCCGGTCAAGGGAACCCATGGATGGGGAATCTATCGCCTGGATTCGGTAGTTGCGATCGAGCCGCGCAGCTTTTCGCAGTACAAGGCTGAATTGCTGTCCGGAAAGTTCGAGCCCGAGTGTCCCTGGGTACCGCCAGTGACCATCGGCAACGTCCCCGCGGCCGGACCGGGAACCCTGCGCCGATGATTCTGCCGGCGGGCCGCAGGACCCAATGACGCATCCTCTGCGTAAAATGATCGCAATGAACCTGTTGATCCCGACCATCGGCGCGGCCGCCATCGGGAAGCAACTGCGGGGAGTGGCACGATGCTGATCGATTTCTTTCTTCACCTGCGCTCGGCCCGGCTGCCGGTCTCGATCAAGGAGTACCTGATCCTGCTCGAGGCGATCGGCAAGGGCGTCATCGGCCAGTCCGTCGACGAGTTCTACCATCTTTCGCGCGCCACGCTGGTCAAGGACGAACGCAACTTCGACAAGTTCGATCGTGCATTCGGCGTTTACTTCAAAGGACTGCAGTCGATTCCGGGCATTGAACTCGACCTGCCCCTGGATTGGCTCCAGCGTCAGTTCCAGCGCGAGTTCACTGCCGAGGAGAAGGCGGCGATCGAGGCCATGGGCGGCCTCGAGCAACTGCTCGAGCGCCTGCGCCAACTGCTTGAAGAGCAGAAGGGGCGCCACGAAGGCGGCAGCAAATGGATCGGCACCAACGGCACCTCGCCCTTCGGCAACGGCGGCTACAACCCGCAAGGCATCCGTGTCGGGGGCCCGTCTGCGGGCAACCGGACTGCCGTCAAGGTCTGGGAGCAACGGTCCTACCGGGACTACGACGACGAAGTGGAACTGGGCACCCGCACAATCAAGATCGCCTTGCGCCGGCTGCGCCGCTTCGCCCGTGAAGGGGCGGAGGAAGAACTGGACCTGGACGGCACGATCTCATCGACCGCGCGCAATGCCGGTTACCTGGATATCCGCCTGCGCCCCGAGCGGCACAACACCATCAAGGTGCTGATGCTGCTGGACGTCGGCGGCACCATGGACGACCACATCACCCGGACCGAGGAACTGTTCTCGGCAGCCAAGTCGGAATTCAAGCACCTCGAGTTCTACTACTTCCACAACTGCGTCTATGACTTCGTGTGGAAGAACAACCGTCGCCGGCAGGCCGAGCGTCTCATGACCTGGGATCTGCTGCGCAAGTTCAACAGCAGCTATCGCCTGGTGTTGGTGGGCGATGCCACCATGAGCCCCTACGAGGTACTGCAGCCTGGTGGCTCGGTGGAATACAACAACGAGGAGCCGGGGGCGGTCTGGCTCCAGCGGCTGGTGGAACGGTTTCCCAAGTTCGCCTGGTTGAATCCCGAGCCCGAAGGCGTCTGGGAATACCGGCAGTCGATTTCGGTAATCCGCCAGCTGATGGCGAACCGGATGTATCCGGTGACGCTGGCGGGCCTCGAGCGCGCGATGCGCGACTTGACGCGCTGAGCCTGCTCAGCCTTCGATCGGCGGCGCGTTGCGCACGATCTCATCGAGAGTGGTCAGCCCCGAGGCGATGCGCATGGCGCCGGCCAGGCGCAGCGGCCGCATGCCGCCTTTCATCGCCTGACGCCGCAGGGCCGCGAGGTCCGGCTGGTCGGTGAGGATCTGGCGGCACTGTTCATCGGCGAGCAGGATCTCGTAGAGGCCCGTCCGCCCGCGGTAGCCGGTCATGCGGCATTCCATGCAGCCGACCGGCCTGTAGACATGGGCCGGCCGCGGCGCCTTATAGGGCCTGATCAGTTCCGCCCAGGCCTCGTCGCTGAGTTCACCGTCTGGCGTCTTGCAATGACGGCACAGCGTGCGCACCAGGCGTTGTGCCATTACGCCGATCAAGGTGGAACTGAGCAGATACGCGGGCACACCCAGGTCCAGCAGGCGGGTGACCGCGCTCGGCGCGTCGTTGGTATGCAGCGTCGACAGCACCAGGTGACCCGTCAGGGCGGCCTGGATCGCCATCTCTGCAGTCTCCAGGTCCCGGATCTCGCCCACCATGATGATGTCCGGATCCTGCCGCATCAGGGCTCGGATACCGTCGGCAAACGTGAGGTCGATGCCGTTCTGCACCTGCATCTGGTTGAAGCTCGGTTCAACCATCTCGATCGGATCCTCCACCGTGGTCACGTTCACTTCTTCGGTGGCGAGGTCCTTCAGTGTCGCGTAGAGCGTCGTGGTCTTGCCGGACCCGGTGGGGCCGGTCACGAGCACGATGCCGCTCGGGCGGGTAGTCATCTTGTTCCAGCGCGACAGGTCGTCGCGGGTGAAGCCCAGTTCCTCGAAGTCGCAGACCAGCACGTCCGGATCGAAGATCCGCATCACCAGTTTTTCGCCGAATGCGGTCGGCATCGTCGAGAGCCGGAGTTCGATCTCGCGGCCCGCCACGGTACGGGTCTTGATCCGTCCATCCTGCGGACGCCGTTTCTCGACCACGTCCATCCGGCCCAGCAGCTTGATCCGGCTGGTCATCGCGGACAGCACGCCGGGCGGCACCTGGTAGACGTTGTGCAGCACCCCGTCGATGCGGAAACGGACCACGCCGAGGTCACGGCGCGGCTCCATGTGGATATCGCTCGCCCGCTGCTCGAAGGCATACTGCCAGAGCCAGTCGACGATGGTGACGATGTGCTGGTCGTTGGCATCGAAACTCTTGCCGCTGCGGCCGAGCTCGACCAGCTGCTCGAAGTTGTTCTGGACGGTTGCGCCTCCGCTCTTCTGCGCGCTCTTGATCGTGCGCGCGAGGCTGAAGAATTCCACCAGGTAGCGCTGCAACTCCAGCGGATTGGCCAGTACGGTGCGGATCTCCTTGCGCAGGGTATGGCTCAGCTCGACCGACCACTCGTTGACGAACGGCTGCGCGGTCGCGATCACGACTTCACCGGGGTTCACCTCCAGCGGCAGGATCCGGAATCGACTGGCGTAAGTGCCGGACATCACATCGCCGATCCGCGAGAAGTCGACCCTCAGGGGATCGATGTGCCGGTACTCCATCTTCAGGCGGCCGGCCAGCCACTGGCACAGCGCTTCAAGGTCGAGCGCGCCGTGCGGTGTCTTCGCCGATTTCAGTTTGCGATCGGCAATGTCGACCAGCGGATGGCGGTCGGCGGTGGACAGGCTGGCGTCGCGCGACAAGGTGGCGGCCGTCTCGGGCAGCAGCAGGCCGTCCGCCACCAGGCCATTGAGCACTTCGCCGATCTCGAGCGGCTTGCCGGAGCGGCCAAGCGGCGCCGGCGTGTCGGCGGACGCCGGCAAGGGCGTGCGCGGCGAGGGGCCGCTCGGGGTGACTGCGGCTCGGGAGGGTTCGACCAGGATCTGCATCGCCCCACCATAGCAGCGGTCGATCGACGGGACGGCGCCGCGCAGATGGACGGTCAATCGCTGCGGACCAGCCGGACCGCTGCGACGCAAACTTCCCTCAGTCCTGCGCCAGATTCAGCTTCAGTCCCTCGTGGGAGGCGACGAATCCAAGTTGCTGGTAGAACCGCAGCGCGTCCGGCCGCGCCTTGTTGGTCGTCAGCTGCACGATGCCGCAACCCCGCTCGCGCGCCCGTTCGATAGCCCACAGAAACAGGAACCTGCCGACGCCCTGACCCCTGAGCCGGGAGTCGACGCGCACCCCCTCGATCATCGCGCGCCAGCACCCCTGATGCGTGAGATACGGGATGAACGTCAGCTGCAGCACGGCGAGCACCTCGCCGGCGCCGCCGGACGCAACCACCAGTTCGTTGTTCGGGTCCCGGTCGATGGCCTCGAATGCGGCGCCGTAACTTTCGGGGAGCGGGTCTTCCGGGCGCTCGCGCAAAGCGCCCAGGGGATCGTCGGCGAGCAGCCGGACAATTGCCGCCAGGTCGGCCCGCGTAGCCCGACGAAAGGACGGTCGGGCAGCGGACCCGACGGCCGGGGGAGCGCGAGCCGGCGCGGCGCCCTCATGCGGGGCGGTCAAAGGCGCTCCAGGACGGCCGCGATTCCCTGACCGCCGCCGATGCACATCGTCACCAGCGCGTAGCGTCCGCCCGTGCGCTGCAGTTCATGCACCGCCTTGGTGGTGATGATGGCACCGGTCGCTCCCACCGGATGGCCGATCGAGATTCCGCTGCCGTTCGGGTTGACCTTCTCGGGATCGAACTCCAGTTCCTTCGCCACCGCACATGCCTGCGCCGCGAAGGCTTCGTTGGCCTCGATGATGTCCAGGTC
>JBBRJB010000264.1:0-4811 GCA_038220085.1 Burkholderiales bacterium | reverse complement strand
ATGGTGCAACGCTCCTTGACATCGATGCCGCCCCAGACTAAGTTCTGCGACTCATGTTAACGCGAACACTGGCTCCTGGAACGGCAAGATGATCAACGAAGGTCACGTCGCTTTCTACCGGGACCACGGATATCTGGTCGTCCCCGGCGTGCTCAATGCGGACCGACTGAAGACCTTGCGTGAAGCCGTGTCGGAAATGCTCGCCGGCGCGTGCGGGCTGGCAGCCAGCAACGAGTTGTTCGATCTCGAAGACAGCCATACGCCGGAATCGCCGCGGGTTCGGCGGTTGAAGCTGCCGCATCGCCACCATCCCGCCTTCGGCGACCTGATCCGCTCTCCGGCACTGCTGGATCTGCTCAAGCCACTGCTCGGCCACAACGTCCGCCTTCAGACGTCGAAGCTGAACTTGAAGTCAGCCGGCTACGGTGCACCCGTGGAATGGCATCAGGATTGGGCCTATTACCCGTACACCAATCAGGACGTGCTGGCGCTGGGCGTGATGCTGGACGATTTCACCGAAGACAACGGCGCGATGATGGTGCTGCCCGGCAGCCATCGGGGACCGGTATTCGACCACCATTTCGACGGCCGCTTCTGCGGCGGCATCGACGCCGCGGCGGCCGGAATTGACCTCGGCAGTGCGGTCAAGCTCCTGGCGCCGGCGGGTTCCATCACGCTGCATCATGCCCGCACGGTGCATGGCTCGGCGCCCAATCTCTCCGGGGCATCCCGGAACTTTCTTCTGTATGAGGCGATGGCGGCCGATGCCTGGCCGCTGGCGGGCACCTTTGGACCATTCACCGATCTCGACGAATTCAACAGTCGGATGCTTTGCGGCGCCCCCACCCTGCAGCCCAGGATGGAATCCGTG
The DNA here is from genome assembly GCA_038220085.1 of Burkholderiales bacterium. Lineage (GTDB taxonomy): Bacteria > Pseudomonadota > Gammaproteobacteria > Burkholderiales > Burkholderiaceae_E > Lautropia. The sequence continues at coordinate 3,940 of JBBRJB010000264.1, read as the reverse complement.
CCGGTTCGAATTCCCCTGCCGAAACCGCGCGATCCTTCTTCCCTCTACCAGGCACAAAAAGGTCTGGGGAATCGTTACTTCAACCCCGTCGATGCCTGATCGCCGCCGGCGGTCGTGCAATCGGTCGATACAACCAGGAGAATGGGCGTGAGACACCCGATGATGACCAGGATTGCCGCCACGGCATGCGTGGCGCTGCTGCCGCTGGTGCCGATGGTGGCCCAGGGCCAGACCACCTTGACGCTGGGCGGCTCGGATGCGATCGGCACGACGATCGACCGTGGCAATGCGATGTTCACGAAGCTGGTGAACGAACGGGCAGCCGGCAAGCTCAAGATCAATTTCATCCAGGGCGAACAACTCGGCAACGACGTCCAGGTGATCGAGCAGATGATGAAGGGCTCGGTCCATATCTACGGGGACGTTCTGGACTGGTACGCCAACTGGGTCAAGGACTTCTCGATCTTCGCGTGGGGATTCACTTTCAGGGACAATGACCACTATCAGAAGTTCCTCGACTCCGACACCTTCGCCCGGATGGCGGAAGAGCTCCGGACGAAACAGGGTCTTCGCATCCTGGCCAGCGTCCCGACCCAGCCGCGCGTGCTGTTCGCGAAGAAGCCGGTCAACACACCCGAGGACCTGATCGACATCAAGATGCGCGTGCCGGAAATCAAGACCTATCTCAATCTCTGGACGACGCTGGGCACCAAGCCATCTCGCGTTGCCTGGGCGGAGGTGTTTCTGGGACTGAAAACCGGGGTCATCGATGCCACTGAAGGTCCGATTTCCTCCGCCTACGCCGCCAAGTTCCACAATGCCGCGCCGAACATGATGCGCACCGACCATCTGGTCTCGTCACAGCACATCACCATCAACGAGAAGACGTTCCAGGCCTTGTCGCCGGATCTGCAGAAGATCCTCGTTGACTCCGCCCAGGAAGCGGTAGCCTGGGGACGCAAGGAGGCGGAGAAGGAAACCGAGGAACTGACCACCAAGATCGCCGGCGAGAATGCCAAGGTCATCCGGCCGGATCGCGGGCCTTTTGCCACCAAGGCGATCGACGCCGTTCAGCGGATGGAGCAGGACGGGGCCTGGTCTACCGGGCTCTGGCAGAAGATCCGCGACATCCAGTAGCAGATGGCCGACCTGCTCTCCGCCAACTGGCGCATGCTGCGCCGGTTGGGGACGCTCGAACGCGGCGTCTGCATCGTCCTGATGGCCTGGATCGTCATATCAATGTCCATCCAGATCTTCACCCGCTACCTGCTCGGCCAGCCCCTGGTCTGGGTCGAGGAAGCCGCCGGCTATGCCTTCATCTGGCTGGTATTCCTGGGTGCCGCTGCCGGCTTCAAGGAGTTGCGTCATATCCGGATCGATACCTTCGTCGTCCGTCTGCCGCCGAAGCCGCAGCACTACTTCCGGGCCGGACTCTACGCGGTCTGCACCGGCGCAATGCTGGTGGTCGCGTTCTACGCCTGGGACCTGATGGAGGTCGAGTCGCGAAGCAGCACCATGGCGCTGCCGGTCGAATTGCCGCGGCACCTGTTCTACTCCGTTCCCTTGTTCGTCTGCACGCTCTCGATCGCCTTGACCGGCCTGCATCTGGTCGCCGCCTACTGCTTCCAGGCCGCCACCGGTCGACCAGTGGATGCGGAACTGGACGTCGTGAAGCGGCGTCACCTGGACGTCGATCTACTCAATCACTGAGCCGCTCGCCAACGCCCCATGATCATCCTGATGTTCGGCGTGATGTTCGCGCTGATTGCCCTGGAATTGCCGATCGCGTTCGCGCTGATCTGCGCGGCCTTCTTCTACCTGTTCGTCGGCACCCAGATCCCCCCGTCGATCGTGGTGCAGCGAATGTCCACCGGCATCGACAGCTTTCCGCTGCTGGCGATCCCGCTGTTCGTGCTCGCCGGTAATCTGCTGAACTCCGGCGGCATCGCCAGGCGCCTGTTCGATTTCTCCATTGCCCTGATCGGTCACATGCGCGGGGGCCTGGCGCAGGTGAACATCCTGGCGAGCCTGATCTTCTCAGGCATGTCCGGCGTGGCCCAGGCCGACGCCGCCGGCCTTGGCACCGTCGAGATCAAGGCCATGAAGTCGGCCGGATTCGACGGCGCCTTCGCGGCTGCGGTGAGCGCGTCGTCCGCCATCATCGGTCCGATCATCCCCCCGTCGGTGATCATGGTCATCTACGGGGTACTGGCGCAGGTGTCGGTCGGCGACCTGTTCCTTGCCGGCATCATCCCCGGCGTCGTCATCGGTTTTCTGCTGATGCTGACCGTCTACGTCCTGGTGGTCACCCGGCGGGTTCACGCACCGACCCAACCGCGCGCTTCGGCCAGGGAATTGCGCGTCAAGTTCATCGCCGCGATTCCCCCGTTGATGGCGCCGGTCATCCTCATGGTCGGGCTGCTGACCGGCATCGCCACGCCCACTGAACTGGGTGCGTTGACGGTCGTCTATGCGATTGCCCTGGGGTTCATCTACCGCGAGCTCAACTGGAGAAAGCTGATGCGGGCGATGTCCGAAACCGCCATCACCTCCGGCATCCTGGTGTTCATCATGGCCGCCGCCGTGCCGATCGGCTGGGCAATCGCGGTCAACAACGTACCGGCGCATTTCGCAGGCTGGTTGCTCTCGATCACCAGCGAGCCGTGGATGGCGCTGATGGTGATCAACGTGCTGCTGCTGGTGGTCGGCTGCTTCATGGAGACCACCGCGGTGCTCCTGATTGCCGTACCGACGCTGCTGCCCTTGATCCTGCAACTCGGCATCGATCCGGTGCAGTTCGGTCTGATCATCATCATCAACCTGCTGATCGGCGCGACCACACCACCTTTCGGCGTGCTCCTGTTCATCGTCCAGGATATCGCCAAGGTCAGCTATGGTCAGGTCATCAGGGCGATGCTTCCGTTCTATGCGCCGTTGCTGCTCGCCCTGCTGCTGGTCACCTACTGGCCATCGCTGTCGCTATGGCTGCCGCTGATGCTCAAGTGACAATGGCCTCGCCCTAGGAGCCTAGCGCTGCTTCAGCGACTCGATGGCGCGACCGGTTCCGGAGACCTTGGCCACCAGCCGGATACGCCCTTGTGCCAGCAGCGAATTGAGCACCGCGCGACGCACGGTCCAGTGGTCGCGCGGATAGCGGGAAAAGATGAAGACGCTGCGGCTCGGACTCATCCAACCGACCTTGAAGCGCTTGCGCTCGCCGTTCGGCGCGGTCAGCTCCACCTCGGCGCCATTGCTCAGCCCGAGGGCCTGAACGGCGTCCTCGACGGTTGCCCGGCCCGGCGGGTCGGCGCGCTCGGCCGCGCTCGCGCCAACGGCTGACGCAGGCTTCACGATTGCGGGAGCGCCCGGCGTGCGTGTCGCGGGCAGGTTCGTGGCCTGCCCCGCGCCTGACAAGGGGACCGCTAGGCCGGCTCGCGTTGCAGCCGGGCCGGATGAGGCTGCGGCAGGCGCTGTGGCAGGCACCGACGACAAGCGACCGATCCGTTTGGCGTCCTCGATGGTTGCGCCATGCCATGCCAGCAGTTCACTGAAGAACAGTTCGCGTTCGGCGCCGCTGAGCGCAATGAAGGAGAGACCGCGCGACAGGTCCGCGATCAGCTGCGGCAATTCGGCTGCCAGCGCCGGGATCTCCATCGCCGCCTTGGGGGCGATGCTCCACAGCAGCGCCTCCACAGCGCGGCGGGCACGTGACGAATCGAAAGGCGCGTATTCGGCGCCGCTCTCGATGCGAGCCACCACCTCGGTCCAGGCCTCCGAGACGAATCGGCAGACGAACTCCGGCGTGTCGTCCGTGAGTGCGCCGATCAGGCCGGCCCGGACACTGCTGCGCACGCGCTCCAGTTCATCGGCCTTGTGCGCCGCGACCGCGATCTTGGCCAGCCGTTCGGTACGACGCCCGGATTCGGCCTCGATGATGTCC
>JBBRJB010000263.1:0-4832 GCA_038220085.1 Burkholderiales bacterium | reverse complement strand
ATGCTGCGCTTCGTCCGGCAGATGGGCTTCACGCTGGCCGACTCCCGCGAGGAGCCACCCCTCAAGCTCGCCAGCCTGGAACTGCAAGGTGTCCGCCAGTGAACGCTGCCCCAAGCCGACGATGAAGACCGTGCTGGTGCTCGGAACCGGTGGAACGATCGCCGGCGCGGCGCTCGCCGCGACTCAGACCGTCGGTTACCACTCCGGCGCCGTGCCGGTGTCCGTGCTTGTAGACGCCGTCCCTGGACTGGCCGAGCTCGCGGACATCCGCACCCGGCAACCGTTCGCCATCGGCAGCGAGCACATGACCTCCGGCCACTGGCTGCGACTGGCCGAACTGGTGAGGCAGGCACAGGCGGACGCTGGCATCGACGGCATCGTCATCACCCACGGTACGGATACCCTCGAAGAAACTGCATTCTTCCTGGACCTGGTGCTTGCGCCGGGCAAGCCGGTGGTGTTGACCGGCGCGATGCGCCCGGCCACCGCAGTGAGTGCCGACGGTCCGGCCAACCTGCTCGCAGCCTGCCGCTTCGCCTGCGACTCGCAAGCCAGGGGCCGCGGCGTGCTGGTGGCCTTCAATGACTGTGCCTGGCGCGCCGACAGCATCGTCAAGGTCCACACGCTGCGGACCGATGCCTTCGCTGCCCGCGACGCCTCGCCCGCCGGCCTGCTGATGTCCGACGTGATCCACTGGCACCACCCCGCCCCGGCCGATGGCGAGCGCCTGCCGCACGCGACGTTCGCGACGCTCGCCCTGCCGGCGTCGCTACCGCGAGTTGCACTGATCTGGCAGCATGTGGACTGCGACGATTCGGTGGTGGACTGGCACCTGGCACGCGGCACGCGCGGCATCGTCATCGCGGGCTCCGGCAACGGCACGATGCCGGCGCCGATGCGAGCGGCCCTGGCGGCGGCGAGTCGCCAAGGCTGCCTGGTTGTGCGCGCTACACGGGTCGGCCATGGGCCGGTCCTTCGCAACGCGGAGGCGGAACCAGCCGATCGCGACGACGCGCTGGGGTTCATTGCCAGCAGCCACCTCGGGCCGCTGAAGTCGCGCCTGCTGTTGCAGTGCTGCCTGATCGCCGGCCTGGCGGCCGGGGCGGTCCAGCAGCAGTTCGATTCCTATCGCTGAGGAGCCTGTCGGAGTACGGGAAAGGGTCGCGTTCGCACAGCTAGGAGTCAGTCCGCCGACGGGCTTCCATCCGTGCGACGGCGGCGCCCAGTCGCCGGACCTCGTCCGCGAAAGCTACCATTTCCATGCGCGACACCAATGGCCCCTGCTGGCCGGTCGCGGCACGCTCGATGGCCTCCCGGGAGCGTTCCTTCAACGTCAGCGTGCGGTCCTGCAGATCGCGCACGGCCAAGCCGACCCGATGGGCCAGACTGTCCCCGACCAGCCGGCTCAGGTCTTCCTCGAAATCCCAGCGCAGGGATTCCGCCACCTGGGCAACCGTGGCGGACAGCATCACTTCGCCTTCGACCTTCAAGTGCGGCCCCAGCGCCTGGTGACCGCCGCCGAGCACGGCGAAGAAAGTGCTGACGCTGGGCGAGAGGGTGAGTACCACCGACGGCATAGCTGCCGTCGACACGGAGAGAAAGCCTTCCGGCCCGATCTGGGCATCCGACTGGACATCCCCCAACGGGCCGCCGATGACGATCCGAAGGTACTTTCCCGCGTGGTTGCGCATCTGCTCCCGCGCCGCCGGTTGCTGCTGCAGCACGTGGTTCATCGCGGACAGAGCGACCTGGGCCAAGGGCAACGGGATGCGGATCATGCCGACCCGACCCCGCCTGGAAAGGGGGGCCGGTCCACCCGAAAGGGGCTCAGTTCCCCCGCTCTCAGTTCAGCTGCTGTATGCCCGCCAGCACCCACCCCGCGCTCTTGTCGGCCGGACGGGTGAAGTTCCAGACTTCGGCAAATGGCGCTGCTGCGGCATCGGCGGACTCCCGCAGCATGCCCTCGAAACGCACACTGGCCAGTTCGACCTCGCTGGCGGCCCCGCTGAGCTCCACGCCCAGGAGCCGTGCATCCAGGGTGACGACATCGGTCGTCTGGGCCTCCTGACCGCGCTGCATCAGGTCCAGGCTCAATTCCGCGAACATCTCGGGCGAGGTGAATTCACGCAGATCGTCGGCGCGGTTATTGTCGAACGCTGCCTGCAGGCGCACGAAATACACCTTGGCGCCGTGGATGAAACGATCGGTATCGAAGTCAGGCGGGATGTCCGATGTCTGCACCGCAGTCGCAGTCTGCCCCGCACTCACGCCGGCGGCTGCGCCGCCGGCCGGACCGGACTGCCACGGCGTGGCCGTTGGCGAGGACGCGGCCGGCGACGCGGAACGGAACGCCCCTCCGGCGCCGGGCCCACCTGCACCTGCGCCAGCAAAGGCAGGGCGCGGACCCTGTCCGACCCCACCGCCCTGGCGGCGAGCCATGTACATGCGCACGGCGATCAACACGGCGAAGGCAACCAGCGCCATCAGCAGGATCGTGCCGAACTCCTCTCCGAGTCCCAGGTGCGAGGCGAGCGCTGCCAGCCCGAGACCGGCGGCGATTCCTGCAATCGGGCCCATCCAGCTGCGACCCCCGGCTGCCGCGGGCGCGGCGCCGGCCGGCGGACGCGCTGCCTGCTGGCCGGACTGAGCAGGCGGCCGTGCCGCGTCCCGCTTCATCAGGTCACTTTGCTTGCCGAAGCTGCGACCGCCGCCGAGGCGTTTAGCGTCGACATCCGGCACAAGCATCAATCCACTGAACAAGGCCACCATCAGCATGACCACAAATCGTTTCATCGAATCGTCTCCAAGAGTTCATCCCATATATGGGTACTTCGAGTATTACTCAAGCCCGCGCGCCACCGGCAGCAACCGCACTGAAAAAAGGATATTAAGACCCCCTCCCATACTCCGACAGGCTCTAGATCCGGACCCCCTCATGGAGGGCCACCACCCCGGCGGCCAGATTGAAGTATCTCACCCGGGCGAAACCAGCGGACTGGAGCATCCCGCTGAGCATCGCCTGGTCGGGATGCCGCCGGATCGATTCCGCCAGGTAGCGATAGCTGTCGGCATCATGCGCTATCAGCCTGCCCAGCGCCGGCAGAACCCCGAAGGAAAACGCGTTGTAAGGGATCGACAGCGGCTTCCAGACTTTGGAGAACTCAAGCACCAGCGCCCGCCCCCCCGGCTTGAGGACCCTGTACATCTCCGCCAGTGCCAGGTCCTTGCGGGTCATGTTGCGCAGCCCGAACGCGACCGTGACGCGATCGAAGCTGCAGTCGCCAAATGGCAGGCGCTCGGCATCGCATTGAATCGCGGGCAGGGTCAGTCCGTCGTCGATCGCACGGTTGCGGCCGATGCCGAGCATTGCCGCATTGATGTCGGTCATCCAGACCTCCACCCCCGGCTGCCGAGCCATGGCACGGGCGAGGTCGCCGCTTCCGGTGGCGAGATCCAGTACTTGCATTCCAGGCCGCAGACCAGCCTGGCCGACGGCGAAACGCTTCCACAATCGATGCAATCCGCCCGACATCAGGTCGTTCATCAGGTCGTAGCGCGGCGCCACCGAGTCGAACACCCCTCTCACCTTGTGGGCCTTCTCAGATTCATCGACGGTCTGGTAGCCGAAATCCGTCGGCTGGTCAGCCGGTTCGTGATCCGCCTCTCCGTGAGGCCGGGCCGCATCACCGGCGAGTGAACCAGCCATCTTCTTATTCCTGGGTTGCCGTTTCAAATCGTGCGCCGCTCAATGCTTGTGCCGCTTCAGCGCCACCGCCTCGATTCCCGGTCCACCGCCGGCCGCAGCGTCGCGGCTCTGACCGGCCGCCGCGAGTCGATCGAGGTAGTCCTGCCACATCGCCTGGTGTCCGATGGCGAGCTTGTGGAGGTAGTCCCAGGAATAGATGCCGGTGGCATGGCCGTCCGTAAAGCGCGGCTGGATCGCGTAGTTGCCGACCGGCTCGATGGCTTCAATTCCAACGTCGCGCTTTCCGGTCTGAAGCACCTCCTGACCGGGCCCGTGGCCGCGGACCTCGGCCGACGGCGAGTACACCCGGAGGAACTCGAAGCTGAGCTTGTGCACGCCGGCACCCTCGAACTCGATTTCCAGAAGACGGGACTTCTGGTGCACGACGATCCGCGTGGGAATCGGTGTCTTGCTGTCCAATCCTGCCATGTCACCTGCCTCACGCTGCAATCCTGAAATGGTAGCTCAGGCGTCGATGTCGATGACCAAGGCAGGATCGAAGCGGGGATTTTCATCGGCGCCTGACTTCAGCGCGTAGCCGCGCGGGTTCGCGACGACGCGCGTGGTCCCGGCGCGATAGTCCAGGGAATGATGAGTATGGCCGTGCACCCACAGCGATACGGGATCGAACAACGCATCCAGGTCGCTGGCGAACGCGGCATTGGAGGCCGCGTGCAGGAAGGCGGGCGCGACTGAGCGCCAACTCGGCAGGTGGTGCGTCACCACGACGCGAGGTCCGTCGAAGGGCTCTCCCAGGCGATCGGCCAGCCAGCGGCGACTGTGCTGGTGCAGGCGGGCCGTGTCGTCGGGCGTCAGCACCCGCTCGACGGGCCCGGTATCCGGCGCCGGCCCACCGGCGCCGGGCGCCAAATCCACCAGCTCGCGAGTCGCCTCCCATCGGATCACGGCATAGTCGAGCATGCGCAGTTGCATCATCTCCTTGGCGGTGTGGCTGTCGATCTGCAGAGGTCTGCCCGCTCGTGCGAACACTTCGAAATCGGTCCACAAGGTCGCGCCGAGAAACTGCACTCCGTCGACCACGATCGCGTCGTTTTCCAGGAAGCTGATGTCCAGGGACCGGGCGACA
>JBBRJB010000262.1:0-4837 GCA_038220085.1 Burkholderiales bacterium | reverse complement strand
ATCGGCACACCGCCGCCGGCCGCATAGGTGGAACGCACGGTGTGACCGGGCGCCTTCGGGGCGATCATCACCACGTCGAGGTCGTCGCGCGGCGTGACCTGGCCGTAGTGGACGTTGAAGCCATGGGCGAACGCCAGGGTCCCGCCCTTCTTGATGTTCGGCTCGATCTCGGACTTGTAGGTCGCGGCGATGTGCTCGTCGGGCATGAGCATCATGACGAAGTCGGCGCTCTTGACAGCCTCCTTGATGTCCATGCCGGAAAGCTTGGCCTTCTTGACCTTGGCCTCGGAGGGACCGCCGGCCCTCACGCCGACCGTGACCTTGACGCCGGAGTCGTTCAGGTTCAGCGCATGGGCATGGCCCTGGGATCCGTAGCCGACGATCGCGACCTTCTTGCCCTTGATGAGTTTGAGATCACAGTCTTTGTCGTAGAAAACTTTCATTGTCGTCACACCCTTGTCTTATATTTTGAGCACGCGTTCGCCGCGTGCGATGCCGCAACTGCCTGTCCGGACAGTCTCCAGAATGACCGTTTCATCCAGCGCCGCGATGAAACCGTCGAGTTTCGCGGAATCGCCGGTCAGCTCGACCGTGTAGGTCTTGTCAGTCACGTCGATGATCCGCCCACGAAAGATATCGGCCATCCGCTTCATCTCGTCGCGATCCTTGCCTGCTGCGCGTACCTTGATGAGCATCAGTTCGCGCTCGATGAAGCTGATTTCGGTAAGGTCGGTGACCTTGACCACATCGATCAGCCGGTTCAAATGCTTGGTGATCTGCTCGATGACATCGTCGGAGCCGCTGGTCACGATGGTCATGCGCGACAGCGACAGGTCTTCCGTCGGCGCCACCGTCAGGGATTCGATGTTGTAGCCACGCGCAGAGAAGAGCCCGACCACCCGGGAGAGCGCCCCCGGTTCGTTTTCCAGAAGAACGGAAATGATGTGTTTCATCGCGTTCTCCTCACAGGTCTTCAGAACCGAGAATCATCTCGGTCAGGCCCTTGCCGCCCTGCACCATCGGCCAGACGTTCTCCGTCTGGTCGGTGATCACGTCGAGAAAGACCAGGCGGTCCTTGTACTTGCCGAAGGCATCGCGCAGCGCGCCCTCCACGTCCGCCGGGCTCTCGACCCGGATGCCGACGTGTCCGTAGGCTTCAGCCAGGGCGACGAAATCCGGCAAGGCTTCCATGTAGGACTGCGAGTACCGCTTCTGGTATTCGACCTCCTGCCATTGGCGGACCATGCCAAGGTAGCGGTTGTTCAGGTTGATGATCTTGACCGGCAGGTTGTACTGCTTGCAGGTCGACAACTCCTGGATGCACATCTGGATCGAGCCTTCACCGGTGACGCAGGCGACCTGGGTGCCGGGGTTGGCCATCAACGCGCCCATGGCGTAAGGCAGGCCCACCCCCATGGTGCCGAGACCGCCGGAATTTATCCAACGTCGTGGCTTGTCGAAGCGGTAGAACTGCGCCGCCCACATCTGGTGCTGGCCGACGTCCGAGGTGATGATCGCGTCGCCCCGGGTGACTTCAAACAGCTTCTCGATGACGTACTGCGGCTTGATCAGATTGCTCTTGCGATCGAACTTGAGGCAATCCTTCTTGCGCCATTCGTTGATCTGCTGCCACCAGGCCTGCAGGGCCTTGGTGTTGGTTTTCTCGCCGGCGGCGAATTGCGCCTCCAGCTGCTCGATCAGGTCGATCATGCATTCCCGCACATCGGCCACGATCGGCACGTCCACCCGGACGCGCTTGGAGATGGACGACGGATCGACATCGATGTGGATGATCTTGCGCGGGTTCTGCGCGAAGTGCTTCGGATTGCCGATGACCCGGTCATCGAATCGCGCGCCGATGGCCACCAGCACGTCGCAATGCTGCATGGCCATGTTGGCCTCGTAGGTGCCGTGCATGCCCAGCATACCGACGAACTTCGGATCACTGGCCTTGAATCCGCCCAACCCCATGAGCGTGTTGGTGCAGGGGTAGCCGAGCAGTTCCACCAGCGTGTTCAGCTGCTTGGAGGCATTGGCCAGGATGATGCCGCCGCCGGTATAGATCATCGGGCGCTCGGCCGCGAGAATCAGTTGCAGCGCTTTCTTGATCTGGCCCTGGTGCCCTTTCGAGACCGGGTTGTAGGACCGCATCGAGATCGTTTTCGGGTATTCGAACCGGCACTTGTCGCGGGTGATGTCCTTGGGGATGTCCACGAGGACCGGACCCGGCCGGCCGCTGCGGGCGATGTGAAAGGCCTTGCGCATGGTCATGGCCAGGTCCTTCACGTTCTTGACCAGGAAGTTGTGCTTGACGCACGGGCGGGTGATGCCCACGGTGTCGCATTCCTGGAAAGCATCCTGGCCGATCGCGTGCGACGGCACCTGGCCGCTCAGGATGATCATCGGCACCGAGTCCATGTAAGCGGTGGCGATGCCGGTGACCGCATTGGTGACGCCCGGTCCCGAGGTGACCAGGCAGACGCCGATGCCTTCGGTAGAACGCGAATAGGCGTCCGCCGCGTGCACGGCCGCCTGTTCATGGCGGACCAGGATATGCTCCAGGCTCTTGGTGGCGTAGAGGGCGTCGTAGATGTACAGGACGGCCCCGCCGGGATAACCGAAGACGTGCTTGACGCCCTCTTCTTCAAGACAGCGGACAACGATTTCCGCGCCGGTGATTTCCATTTCTTTTCCTTGCTCGGTCCGGCTTTCCGCCCGCCGGCCCCAATGCGGCTCTCTCCTCCGCATCGAGACAGACCTTGACAACGGCGCCAGGACAGTCTGATGAACACCCTGGGTGCGCCTTGTGGACGCACTTCGGGCGATGCCTGCGCGGACTCGGCCGCGCGGCGCCATGCTAGCAGAATGGCGGCCCGGACCGCGCGGTCTGCTAGCATCTTCGGTTTATGGCGACGCGTCAGGAGCTCTCCGACTTCCTGGCCTCGGTCGAGCGTAGGGCATTCAAGCAGGCCGTGTATGCCGTACGGGACGACGAGGCCGCGTTGGACATCGTCCAGGATTCAATGATGAAACTGGCCGACAAATACGCCGAGAAACCCCTGGCGGAGCTTGCCCCGCTGTTTCAGCGCATTCTCCAGAACGTTATTCATGACCATTTCAGACGCCAGAAGGTCCGGAATCTCTGGACGACACTGCTCTCCTCGCTGCAATCGAGCGATAATGACCGGGAAGGAGGCGATTTTGACCCCCTGGAGACACTTCTCCCTGGTGAAAGCAACGAAATGGCGGAAAATGCCGCCAATCTCGTAGAAAGTAAGCAGATATTGAAGATCATAGAGACAGAAATCCAGCGCCTACCCAATCGTCAACGCGAGGCTTTCATCATGCGTTACTGGCAGGACATGGACGTTGCTGAGACCGCCGCGGCCATGGGGTGCTCCGAGGGTAGCGTCAAGACACACTGTTCCCGGGCAACCCATACGCTCGCCACCGCCCTGCGAGCCAAAGGTATCAGTCTATGAAAGAGCAAGCCCTCGGACGCCTTATCTGTCGACACCTGGACGACGGCACGGAGCACCTGTCCTACCGTGTCGTGGAACGGCTGGCGGCTGCCCGCGCGGCAGCGCTCGAGCGGGTCGAATCGCGCTCTAGACCCCGCTCGCCTGCCGCCACCGACGGCAGCCCCACCCCGCTCCGGTGGCGGGTGGCGGCTACGGCCGCGCCCTTGCTGCTGCTGGTCGTCGGTGTGTTCCTGGTGGCCAGCGTCCAGCAGGAGCAGTCTGTGGCGGAACTCGCGGAAGTGGACTCCGCGCTCCTGACGGACGAGGTTCCACTGGTGGCCTACGCCGACCACGGCTTCGGCGTGTACCTCAAGAACACCCGGCGGTGAGCACCGGCGCACTTCGCAGCGCTTCGGCCCTTGCCGTGGCTTTATCGATCTCGGCATCCGCGTGGGCACAGGCCCCGATCGAGGCCCGGACCTCGCCGGAGCCGGCGCGCGCCTCCCTGGCGACGCTGATTGAACCCCTGTGGATCGACCTGACCGAAGAGCAGCAGAACGCGCTGAAACCGTTCGCCCCCGAATGGAACACCTGGCCGACGGCGGAGAAGAAGTCCTGGGTGGCGCTCGCGGACAAGCTCCCCGCCATGTCGGAGGCGCAGCGGGAAAAGGCCCAGCGCCGGATCCTTGAATGGGCCAACCTCTCGCCCGAGCAGCGCCGCCTGGCACGGGCCAATTACCGCCTTGCCAAGGAACGCCCGGCCAAGGAACGAGTGGAGGAGTGGCGCAACTACCAGTCGATGACCCAGGAGCAGCGGGAAGTCCTTCGTCGCGCCGGCAGCACCAGCAACACCGCCGCGGGCCATGCCGGGGCGGCCACCGGCCTGGCAAAGGAAGCATCCCAGCCCCTGCCGCGCGTCGCCAAGCAACCCCGGGCCCCCGCGTTCGTTCCGGCCACAGACTCGGGGCGCTGATGGCGCCTTTAACCGCCGGCGCCCCGGCGCCGATACCCGCCGATCCCTGGCGGCGGCTGATGAGTGCGGTCTACGAGGGAGTCATCCTGTTCGGAGTAGTGTTCTTCTTCGCCTATGCCTTCTCGGCGATCTCCAGCTTCAAGGGCGGCGAAGGGCCGCTGCGGACCGCTTTTCAGCTCTATCTTTTCCTGATCCTTGGTCTTTACTTCACCTGGTTCTGGAGCCGGGGGCGCCGGACCCTGCCCATGAAGACCATGGGAGTGGTCCTGGTCGACGCCCGCAAGTACCAGCCCCTGGGTCCGGCGCGCGCCGCTTGGCGCTACCTGGTGGCCTCCCTGCTCTTCTGGGGGCTGCTCGCCGCGGTGTGGCAGGCTTCGGTCTGGTGGCTGGCTGTCTGGCCGGT
>JBBRJB010000261.1:0-4866 GCA_038220085.1 Burkholderiales bacterium | reverse complement strand
CATGAATCGGGAGCCCTTGACCAGCACGCTGGCGCTGGCGGCGGCCACCGGGCCGGCTGCCTCCATCAGCGACTCGACGGATTCGAAGTGCCGGGCATCGGGACCGAAGGCGCTTGCCGTCTCGCGGACCAGTTCGCCCGCCGTCAACAGGCGTTCGATGCCGCGTTCGCGGGCATAGTCGCCAACCTCGCGGTGGAACGCCGCACCCTGGGTCCCGACCTCGCCCATGTCGCCGAGCACCAGCAGCCGCGGCGCCGGCTCGTCCGCCAGTACGTCGATTGCCGCGCGCACCGAATCCGGGTTTGCGTTGTAGCTGTCGTCGATCAGCTCGAAGCCGGCGACGCTGCGCATGCGCCGCAGGCGTCCGGACACCGGCTGGAACGCCTGCAGTCCCTGCGCGATCGCCTCGAGGGGCACCCCGATCGCGTGCGCGCAAGCCGCCGCGGCCAGCGCGTTGCGGACATTGTGGCGCCCGGCGATATTGAGCCGCAGTTCCACCGGCCGGCCGTCGATGGTGGCCTTAAATCGCGCCGGCCGGGCATCGGCGCCGGCATGCACCGTCTGCAAGGGGGTCAGGCCGAATTCGACGGTGCGGCGCCCGGCTGCGAGGCCCCGCCAGATTCCGGTGTGGTCGTCGTCGCCGGGGAATACCGCGATACCGTCGTCATCCAGGGCCGCGATGGCGGCGCCGTTCTCGATCGCCGTCGCCTGCGCCCCCGCCATGAACTCCTGGTGTTCGCGCTGTGCGTTGTTCACCAGGGCAACCGTCGGCCGCGCGAGGCTCGCCAGCCAGGCGATCTCGCCGATGTGATTCATGCCGAGTTCCACCACCGCGGCGCGGTGCCGGGGTCCCAAGGACAGCAAGGTCAGCGGCACGCCGACGTCGTTGTTGAGGTTGCCGCGGGTGGCGAACGCAGCCGTCGCGCCGAAATGAGCACCGAGGATCGCGGCGACCATCTCCTTGACCGTGGTCTTGCCGTTGCTGCCGGTCACCGCGATCAGCGGCAGGTCGAAGCGTTTGCGCCAGCCCGCAGCGATCCAGCCAAGCGCCCGGCGAGTATCGGGTACCAGCAGCGCCGGGGGCGCCGTACGGTCGGTCCAGCGCTCGACCACGACTGCGGCGGCTCTCCTGTGGATGACATCGCCGACGAAATCGTGGGCGTCGAACGACTCGCCGCGCAGTGCGAAGAACAGGTCCCCCGCTTTCGCGCTCCGGCTGTCGGTGCTGATCGCCTGCATCGTCTCCGCGCCGGTACCGAAGAGCACGGCATCGGGCAGCCAGCCGAATGCCTGGCGAAGCTCAAACATCGTCGCCCTCCCCGGCACCGCTGGCCCCCTGGTCGGCGCTCCCGGCGCGACCGGCGGGTTCGGCATCTTCGGCGCGCGCTGCCCGTGCCGCGAGGACGAGGCGGGCCTGCTCGACATCGGAGAACG
Source organism: Burkholderiales bacterium (assembly GCA_038220085.1). Lineage (GTDB taxonomy): Bacteria > Pseudomonadota > Gammaproteobacteria > Burkholderiales > Burkholderiaceae_E > Lautropia. The sequence continues at coordinate 3,432 of JBBRJB010000261.1, read as the reverse complement.
GCAGGCGGCGGCCGGCGATCTCCTGGTAGGACTCGTGCCCCTTGCCGGCGATCAGCACCACGTCGGCAGCATCGGCAGCCTGCAACGCCGCGTCGATCGCCAGGGCGCGGTCGCTCTGCACCAGGTGCGGCGCGGCGCTCAGGCCATCGCGCAGTTGCGCGAGGATCGCGTCCGGTGCCTCGTTGCGGGGGTTGTCGCTGGTCAGCACCAGCAAGTCAGCATGGCGTTCTACGGCCGCGGCCATCGGCCGGCGCTTGCCGGCATCGCGATTGCCGCCGGCGCCGAACACGCACCAGAGCCTGCCGCCGCGGCTTTCGGCCAGCGGCCGCAACGCCTGCAGGGCGTTGGCGAGGGCATCCGGTGTGTGCGCGTAGTCGACCACCGCAAGCGGCTGCTCCTGCTGCGCCAGATCGCCGACCAGCTGCAGCCGCCCGGGCACCGGCGCGAGGCGTTCGAGTTGAGCGGCCACCTCGGTCAGCGTCCAGCCCAGCGCCATCCAGACGCCCGCCACGGCCAGGGCGTTGCTCAAATTGAAGCGACCGATCAGCGAGAGCGTGAGGTCGACGCTCTCGGCGCTGCCCGGGCTGCCATCGCCGGCGGTATCCAGGTTCGAGGCCGCACGTTGCGCCGCGCGGAAATGCGCCAGCACGATCCGTCCGTGGGCATCCAGGGACGTGGCGGTGAGCAACTCGCTGCAGGCCGCCGAGCGCTCGCCCGCATCCGCCAGCCTGCCGCTGCCGTCGACCGGCTCGTCGTTGATCAGGTAGCCGATGCGGCGCAAGTCCGGGTCCGCCGCGTTCAGCATCTCCGTGGACGCCGGGTCCTCCAGGTTGACGACCATCGCCGCAAGCGTCGGCCAGGAAAACAGTCTGGCCTTGGCGGCGGCGTACGCCTGCATGGTCACGTGGTAGTCCAGGTGGTCGCGGCTCAGGTTGGTCAGCACCGCCACATCGACGCAAGTGCCGTTGAGCCGCCCTTGCTGGAGCCCGATGGATGAAGCCTCCAGCGCCACCAATTCGACACCCTGATCGGCAAATGCCAGGAATTGCTGCTGCAGACCGATGGCGTCCGGCGTGGTCAGCAATGCCGGCGTGGACGAGCCTGCCGCCGACGGCTCGACCGAATCCTGGAGCTGCCCAGGCACACCGGCGCCGAGCGTGCCGATCACCACCGCACGAGCGGCTGCGTCTCCGCCCCGGACCGATACCGACCGCTGGTTGCAGCCCTGGGCAATCCAGTGCGTGCAGCTGGTCTTGCCGTTGGTACCGGTGACCGCCACGATCGTCATCCGGGCGCTGGGCTCGTCCAGGTAGGCTGCCGCCATCTCGCCCGCAAGCCGACGCAAGCCCTCCAGCCTCAGCGCCGGCGCCGTGGACTGTGTGAGCTCGTCGTCGAAGCGCTCAGCCCCGGCGCGCTCCAGTACGACCGCGCCCGCGCCGGCGGCAAGTGCCTTGCCGATATAGCTGCGGCCGTCGCTGGTTTCGCCCGGATAGGCGACGAACACGTCCCCGGCAGCAACCCTGCGGCTGTCCGACGACAGTCGGGCGCGCACCGGCAGCTGCTGCTTCAGCCAGTCCGCGGCCTGCCGCGCAACCGGGCTGATGATCGGGGAACGGGTCACGCACCTTCCTTGGTCAGAGCAACCATCGGCGCGATCATCGTTTCGAAGGGAGCATCCGGCTCGACACTCAGCGTCTGCAAGGCGTGGCCGGCGATCCTGGAGAACACAGGGCCGGCGATCTGGCCGCCGTAGTACTTGCCGCTCGACGGCTCGTCGATCATCACCGCGACGATGATCCGCGGGTCCGACATGGGCGCCATGCCGACGAAGGACGAAACGTACTTGCGGACGTAACGGCCGTTCTCGATCTTGGTAGTGGTGCCGGTCTTGCCCCCCACCCGGTAGCCGGGCACCTGGGCGGACGGTGCGGTGCCCTTGGGACCGGCAGCCATCTCGAGCATCTTGCGGAGTGCCGCCGCGGTTTCCGGCTTGATGACCGGCGCGCCGCGCACGACGCCATCGGCGGCCGAGCGCATCGACACCTGCATCGGACGGCCGCGGAGCTCGTCGTTGCCCGGCTTGAAGATCCGGACCGGCAGCAACTCGCCGTTGCCGCTGAAGATCGTGTAGGCGTGGGCCATCTGCATCAGCGACACCGAGATGCCGTGCCCGTAGGACATCGTCGCATGCTCGATCGGTTTCCACTTCTTATAGGGACGCAGCCGTCCCGATGCAGCGCCCGGAAAGCCGATCTGGGGGGCCTGCCCGAAGCCCGAGGCGGACAGCAGCCGCCAGTGGTCCTCGGGCGGCAGCGACAGCGCCAGTTTCACAGTGCCGATGTTCGAGCTTTTCTGGATCACCTGCTCGATCGTCGTGAGCTCCTTCATCCGGTGGGCATCGCGGATGGTGTCGCGCCCGATCGTGAGCTTGCCTTCCCGCGCGTCGATGATGCTGCTCGGTCGGTACTTGCCGCTTTCCAGCGCCAGGGCTGCAGTGAATACCTTCAGTGTGGAACCCGGCTCGTAGAGGTCGGTGATCGCACGGTTGCGCAACTGCCCGCCGGCGAAGCTCGAGCGGTCGTTGGGATTGTAGGAAGGCCAGTTCGCGAGTGCGAGCACTTCGCCGGTCTTCGCATCGAGCACGATGGCTGCGCCGGCCTGGGCACGGTTCTGCGTCACCGATTCCTTGAGCGCCTGGAACGTTTTCGACTGGATGCGGCTGTCGATTGTGAGCTGCAGGTCGCGCCCGTTACGCGGCTCGCGGATCTGGTCCAGCCCGCCGATGATCCGCCCGGTCCCGTCCCGGATCACCCGCCGGCTGCCGGCATGCCCGGCCAGGGTCGACTGGAACGACAGCTCCAGGCCTTCCTGGCCCACGTGCGCGATATCGGTGAAGCCGACCAGGTGCGCGACCGACTCGCCCTCCGGATAGTTGCGCTTGTACTCGCCGTCCTGGCCGATGCCGTTGATGCGCAGGGCCTTGATGCGTTCGGCCGTGTCCGAATCCACCTGCCGCTTCAGGTAGACGAACGTCTTGTCTTCGACAGTCAGCCGTCGCTGCAGATCCAGCGGCGGAATATCCAGCAATCGGGCCAGGTCCATCAACCGCGGATCGCTGAGATCGACCCGGTCGGCATAGGCCCAGATCGAATTGGCCGGAAGGCTCGACGCGAGGACGACGCCGTGACGGTCGAGAATGCGACCGCGACTGGCCTGCAGCTCAACCGTTTTTTCGTACCGCTTCGCCCCCTGCGCCTGAAGGAAAGGCGCGGACATGACCTGCATGTAGAGGGCCTTGCCGCCGCGTGCGACGAAACACAGCGCCACCAGCGAGAAGATGAATCGCGAACGCCACAACTGCAGCCGCGTCTGCAGCAGCTTGGGCGCGGCGAATTTGACTGTCCTGACCATCACTTGGACTCCTTCAGGTAC
>JBBRJB010000260.1:0-4885 GCA_038220085.1 Burkholderiales bacterium | reverse complement strand
ATAGAGGCCGGTCGCATACGCCTTGACGGTGGTTCGCAGCGGGCCTCCCAGGAGGGCGTGGATCGGCGCCTGGAAGTAGTGGCCGCGAATGTCCCACAGGGCCACGTCGATAGCGCTGATGGCTTCGACCACGACGCCGCGCTGCCCGTGATCCCTCAGCGCGTTGTACATCCGTTCCCAGAGGGCGTCGATCGCGATCGCGTCTTCGCCCACCAGCAGCTGGCGCAGGTGCGCGACCACGGCCGCGGTGATCCGCGCGGGGCCGAAGGCCTCGCCCCAGCCGACGAGCCCGCCCTCGGTGACGATCTCCACCAGCATGGCGGAACGCTTGGTGTACCAGGCCTGGGAATACGCGAACACGCCTTCGATCGGAGTTTCCAGCACATGGATCCTGACCTCGCGGATGCGGGTGTCCTTGCCGTGGCGCTCGATGGCCTCGTTCAGGTTTATTCTTCCCACAGTCGCAGTACGAGGCTCGCGTTGGTCCCGCCGAAGCCGAAGCTGTTCGACATGGCGGTGCGCAGGGGGGCATCCCTTGTCTCTCTAACCAGCGGCATGTCTTTCGCGGCGGGATCGAGCGTCTCGATGTTGGCGGAGCCTGCGACGAAACCCTGCCGGAGCATGAGCAGGCAGTAGATGGCTTCCTGCACCCCGGTCGCCCCGAGCGAATGGCCGGTCAGCGACTTTGTCGACGAGAAAGGCGGAATGCTGTCGCCGAACACTTCTCGAATCGCACGCAGTTCCGGCACGTCACCGACCGGCGTCGAAGTGCCGTGGGTGTTGATGTATTCGATGGGGTCTTGCAGGCCGGCGATCGCCTGGCGCATGCAGGCGACTGCGCCGTCACCCGACGGTGCCACCATGTCGGCGCCATCCGAAGTGGCGCCGAATCCCACCACCTCGCCAAGGATGGTCGCCCCGCGGGCCTGGGCATGTTCCAGGCTTTCCAGCACGACGGCGCCGCCGCCGCCGGAGAGGACGAATCCGTCGCGGTTGGCGTCGTACGCGCGCGATGCGCGCTCGGGCGTGGCGTTGAAGGCGCTCGACATGGCACCCATGGCGTCGAACAGCAACGCCATGCCCCAGCTGATTTCCTCGCCGCCACCGGCGAACATCACATCCTGCAGGCCGAACGCGATCTGCTGCGAGGCCGCGCCGATGCAGTGCGCGGAGGTGCTGCAGGCGGACGTGATCGAGTAGTTGATACCGCGGATGCCGAAGTTGGTGGACAGGCAGGCCGAAACAGTGGAACTCATGCAGCGCGTGACCTGGTACGGGCCCACGCGGCGGATGCCACGTTCACGCAGGGTGTCGGCGGCCTCGATCTGATTGGCCGGAGAGCCGCCGCCCGATCCCATGATCAGGCCGGTACGGGGGTGCGACACCTGCTCGGTGCGCAGTCCCGCCTGGGCTATCGCGTTCGTGAGTGCGACGTGGGCATAGGCCGCCGCGTCGCCCATGAAACGAAGCTGCTTGCGATCGATCAGCTCCTCGAGATCGATCTGCGGCACGCCCGCGACCTGGCTTCGAAGCCCGAGTTCTGTGAACTTCGGCATCGCGCGGATCCCGGAGCGGCTCTCGCGCAACGACGCGGTGACCGTGGCTTCATCGTTGCCGATGCAGGACACGATACCTGCGCCGGTGATGACCACCCGTCGCATGCCCGCGCCGTTCATGCCGCTACCGCCGGGGCTGCCTCGGCTGCCTGCGCGTCCGGTCTGCTGAACAGACCCACCCGCAGATCCTCGGCAACATAGATTTCCTTGCCGTCCACAAGCATCCGCGCATCGCCGATCGCCATCACCAGCTTGCGCCGGATGACCCGCTTGATGTCGATCTCGTAGGTGACCAGCTTGGCATCGGGTGCGACTTCGCCGTTGAACTTGACCGTGCCGACGCCCAGTGCCCGGCCGCGTCCAGGCAGGCGCAGCCAGGTGAGGTAGAAGCCGACCAGTTGCCACATCGCGTCCAGCCCGAGGCATCCGGGCATGACCGGGTCGCCCTGGAAATGGCAGGCGAAAAACCAGAGATCGGGGCGCACGTCGAGTTCAGCGCGGATCTTGCCGAGGCCGTGCGCGCCTCCGTCCTGATCGATATGGACAATCCGGTCGAACATCAGCATAGGCGGCAACGGCAAGCGGCCGCTGTCGGGGCCGAACAACCGGCCTTCGCCTGAGGCGATCAGTTGTTCGTAGCTGAAGGAATCCGTCACTCTCGGGGAATCTGCCATGCTTGGGTATCTTTCCAGTCGGCGGCCTGCGGCCGCGAACGGCGATCGCATGAGAAACTATCGTTTTTCTGGGATTATGCCAAGCAATTGAAGCATGAAGAAATAATCGTCTCGGTCGCGCCCATGATGGACTGGACCGACCAGCATTGCAGGTCGTTTCACCGGGTGCTGTCGCGCAAGGCGTGGCTCTACACTGAGATGGTCACGACCCAGGCGATCCTGCACGGAGACCAGCGCCGGCTGCTCGGGCGCGGGTTCGAGGGTGACCGGGTGGTGCTGCAGCTGGGCGGCAGTGACCCGTCAGCGCTCGCGCAGGCAGCCGCCATCGGAGAACGCTTCGGCTATCAGGCGATCAACCTGAACTGCGGCTGCCCCAGCGACCGGGTGGTCCAGGGCGCCTTCGGCGCCTGCCTGATGGCGAGTCCCTCACTCGTGGCGCAGGGAGTCGTGGCGATGAAGGATGCGGTCGGTATCCCTGTCACGGTCAAGCATCGGATCGGAATCGATCATGGAGAAGACTACGGCTTCGTGCGGGACTTTGTCGGCGTGGTCGGCGATGCGGGGTGTTCGCACTTCATCGTCCATGCGCGCAATGCGTGGCTGGACGGGCTGAGCCCGAAGCAGAATCGTGATATCCCGCCGCTGCGGCCTGAAGTGGTCCATCGCCTGGCCGCGGATTTCCCCGGCTACGCCTTCGAGATCAATGGCGGCCTGGATTCGCTTGCCGGCGGACTCGCCGAGGCAAGCGGGCTCGCCGGCGCGATGTTCGGGCGTCTCGCCTACCATCAACCCTTCGTGCTATCCGAGGTCGACGCCGTGGTTTCGCGAGCCGGCGTACCCTCGGAGGCGCACAATGCCTGTCACGTCGAGGCGACGGTCGCGCCCGGGAGCCGCAGCGAGGTCGTTGATGCGATGGCCCGTTACCTGTTCGCGCGCCGTCGGGAAGGCGTCGAGGTCCGGCATCTTGCGCGGCACATGCTCGGCCTCTATCACGGCGAACCGGCGGCGCGGCGCTGGCGGCGGATGCTCAGCGACAGCGCCGCGCTCACAGCCAATGATCCGGACTTGTTGCGTCGCGCGCGGGACGTGGTCGAAGGCGTCGTACACGAGCAAGCGGCAGAGGCGGCATGATCGAGGGGCACGAAGCTTGCCTAATCCATTACTTTTAGCTATGAGAGCCAGGGCCGATGTGCGGAATCAGCGGAGAGATCCGGTTTGACGGCGAGTTTGCCGAAACCGACGTCGTAGCGAGGATGACCGCGGCCATGGCGCCGCGGGGTCCGGACGGCAGTGGTGTCGTCTCCCGCGGGCCGGTGGCCTTCGGTCACCGCCGCCTCAAGATCATCGATCTCACCGCCCGGGCCCAGCAGCCGATGGTGGATCCCGACCTGGGACTGACCATTGTCTTCAACGGCTGTATCTACAACTACCGTGAGCTTCGCGAGGAGCTGGGCAAGCTCGGCTATCGATTTTTCTCCACCGGCGACACCGAGGTGGTGTTGAAGTCCTGGCATGCGTGGGGCGAACTGTGCGTGGACCGCATGCACGGCATGTTCGCCTTTGCGATCCACGAGCGCGACAGCGGTCGGCTGGTGCTGGCGCGTGACCGGTTCGGCATCAAGCCGCTTTACCTGAACCACACGGCGGCCCACTTGAGGTTCGCGTCGACCCTGCCGGCCCTGCTGGCGGGTGGCGGCGTGGACACCTCCATCGACACCACCGCGTTGCATCACTACATGAGCTTTCACGCGGTCGTGCCGCCGCCGCGGACGATCCTCAACGGTGTGCGCAAACTGCCGCCGGCGACCCTCAGGGTCGTCGAGCGCGACGGCAGCGCGCGCGATCGCCACTACTGGAATCCGCCCTATACCCGCTCGCCGGCCGATGCCGGGATGTCGGCGCAGGACTGGCGCGATGCCGTCCTGGCTTCCCTGCGCGTGGCCGTGGACCGCAGGATGATCGCCGACGTGCCGGTCGGGGTCCTGCTCTCGGGCGGCGTCGATTCCAGCCTCATCGTCGGCTTGCTCGCAGAGGCGGGGCAGGAGCACTTGCAGACTTTCTCGGTGGGGTTTGAAGAGGCCAACGGCGAGAAAGGCGACGAGTTCGTCTATTCCGACCTGATCGCCCGCCACTACGACACCGGTCATCACAAGATCTTCGTACCCTCCGCGCGACTCATGGAATCGTTGCCAGGCACCATCGGCGCGATGTCCGAGCCGATGGTCTCCTACGACAACGTCGGTTTCTACCTGCTCAGCAAGGAGGTTTCCAAGCATGTGAAGGTGGTGCAATCGGGGCAGGGCGCCGATGAGGTGTTCGGCGGTTATCACTGGTATCCCCCGCTGCTGAAGTCGGACGATCCGGTGGCGGACTACTCGCGGGTCTTCCTCGATCGCGACCACGACACGCTGATGGGACAGCTCGATCCGCAGTGGCATTGCCCGACCGATGCCAGCCGGGCCTACGTCGCCGCCCACTTCGGGCACCCGAATGCCGACACCGCGGTTGACAAGGCGCTGCGCCTGGACAGCAGCGTGATGCTGGTGGACGATCCGGTCAAGCGGGTCGACAACATGACAATGGCCTGGGGCCTGGAGGCACGCGTGCCGTTCCTGGACCATGAACTGGTCGAGCTCGCGGCCCGGATACCCCCGG
>JBBRJB010000259.1:0-4892 GCA_038220085.1 Burkholderiales bacterium | reverse complement strand
CCTGGCCCTCCTGGACGTTTACGGACGGGTGGCGAGAGTGCTGCTCGACTTCTCCGAGCAGGTCGGCGCTGACCGGATCGTCCGCAACAAGCTTCCCCGCCAGGAAATTGCCAAGATGATCGGGGCCTCGCGGGAAATGGTGTCCCGTGTCATGAAAGGCCTGGAAGTCGAGGGGTATATCGTGCCGATGCCGGAAGGCAAGTTGATGCTGCGTGAGAAACTCAGCAACTATCTGAGTTGAGCCGGAGGTAGTAACCATGGCGCGCAACACGAGCGCGGCGACTGCTCCCCAAGGCTGGATGGGGCGCAGTGCCGGACTGTCCGATCGGGCGATACGGTTGCTGCAGGAGGCCCGCTGGATCGGCCTGTGCTTCCTCGCACTGTTCCTGTTCCTCGTCCTGGTGAGCTATGACGCCCGGGATCCCGGCTGGTCGCATGCCGTCATGTCGCGTACCACTGGCAATCTGGGTGGCCAGGTCGGCGCCTGGATAGCGGACTTCATGCTCTACCTCTTCGGCATGTCGGCCTATCTGTTCTCGGTGTTCCTGATGATGCGGGTGGTGTCCGGCTACCGTGCACTGCATCGCGACCCGTCCGCGGATGCCACCACGGACATGATCCGCTTCGCGTGGGAACGCTGGATCGGCTTTGTGATCATGCTGATCGGCTGTGCCGGACTCGAGGCCGCCCGGCTCTACAACATCAACGCGAGCCTGCCGCTCTCGCCCGGTGGTCTGCTCGGTGCGCTGGTCGCGCAGCCGGTGCATGTGCAACTGGGTGCGGTCGGCGGCACGCTGGCGCTGCTGCTGATGATCGCCGTCGGTTTCAGCCTGGCCAGCGGCGTGTCCTGGCTCACCGTCTTCGAGCGGGTAGGAGCGAAGCTGGAAGACTGGGTAGCCCGCCTGCGCCACCTGATCAGCGCCCGCGAAGACCGGCGGCTGGGCGAACTCGCCGCGCACACCCGTGAGCATTCGGTGGAAGTGCTGCGTCAGATCATCGACGTGGATCCTGAGCCGCTGAGAATCGAGCGGCCGGCGCGGGTGGAGAAATCCGAACGGGCCCAGCGCGAGCGCCAGGTGCCTCTGTTCTCCGATCTTCCCGCGGATTCGGAACTCCCGCCGCTGTCGTTGCTGGATCTGCCCCCGGACACGATCGAAACCGTGTCGGAGGAAACGCTCGAGTACACCTCGCGGCTGATCGAGAAGAAACTGTCCGACTTCGGCGTCTCGGCCACCGTGGTCGCCGCTTATCCCGGCCCGGTCATCACGCGCTATGAGATCGAACCGGCCACCGGTGTCAAAGGCAGCCAGATCGTGAATCTCGGCAAGGACCTTGCGCGCGCGCTGTCGGTGATCTCGCTGCGCGTGGTTGAAACGATTCCCGGCAAGAACCTGATGGGATTGGAGTTGCCCAACCCGAGACGCCAGGCGGTGCGCCTGTCCGAGATCATCGGCTCGCAAGTCTATGCCAACAGCACCTCGGTCGTGACCATGGCGCTCGGCAAGGATATTGCCGGCCATCCGGTGGTGGCCGACCTGGCCCGCATGCCTCACCTCCTGGTCGCGGGGACGACCGGTTCGGGCAAATCCGTCGGCATCAACGCGATGCTGATCTCGCTGCTCTACAAGTCGGACCCTTCGCAGGTACGGCTGATCCTCATCGATCCCAAGATGCTCGAGATGAGCGTGTACGAGGGGATTCCGCACCTGCTCGCACCGGTGGTCACGGACATGCGCCAGGCGGGTCACGCGCTCAACTGGTGCGTCGGCGAGATGGAACGCCGCTACCGCCTGATGAGCAAGTTGGGTGTTCGCAACCTGGCCGGCTACAACGCGAAGATCGCGGACGCCGAGAAGCGCGAGGAATTGATTCCGAATCCCTTCTCCCTGACGCCCGATGAACCGGAGCCGCTGCAGCACCTGCCGACCATCGTGGTCGTGATCGACGAACTCGCCGACCTGATGATGGTCGTGGGCAAGAAGATCGAGGAACTGATCGCCCGTCTCGCGCAGAAGGCGAGGGCGGCGGGCATCCACCTGATCCTTGCCACGCAACGGCCCTCGGTCGACGTCATCACCGGGCTGATCAAGGCGAACATTCCGACGCGGATCTCGTTCCAGGTCTCCTCCAAGATCGACTCGCGAACCATCCTTGACCAGATGGGCGCCGAGGCGCTGCTGGGACAGGGAGACATGCTGTACATGCAGTCGGGCAACAACCTGCCGCAACGGATCCATGGTGCCTACGTCGCCGACGACGAGGTCCACAAGGTGGTGGCCAACTGGAAGGATCGCGGCGGTGAGCCGCAGTACATCGACGGCTTGCTGGAAGGCGGGGTGCCAGACGAAGCAGACCCCGGCAGCGCCGTCGGTTTCGGCGGGCTTTCGCAGACGCTGTCGGAGGCGGGTATCGACGGCGAGTCCGACGCCATGTACGACCAGGCGGTCGCCGTGGTGCTGCAGCATCGGCGCGCCTCGATCTCCCTGGTCCAGCGCCACCTCCGGATCGGCTACAACCGCGCGGCGCGCCTGCTCGAGCAGATGGAGAAGTCCGGGCTGGTTTCCACTATGGCGGGTAACGGCAATCGCGAGATCCTGGTCCCCGCGGGTGCCGGAAAAGATGACTAGTGCTCTCTCAGGGCCTCCGTTCTCGCCGGCGCGCCAAACCGGTTAAGCTTGACGTGCGGCGCCCCGAGGTGCTGCAGATACTTCTCCCGGACTGCCCCATGACGACAACGTGTTTCCTATCCGTGCGGCGGGTTGTCGCCGCACTTGCCTTGTGCGCGAGCGGCGCGCTGCTGCCTGCGGCGGCGGCCGCCTCCGACTCGATCGAGCAACTGAAGGCTTTCTCCGGATCGACCCGTTCGGCGCGGGGCGAATTCACCCAGCAACTGGTGAAGCAGTCGCGCTCGGCCGCGCCTGCGGCCCGCGGCGAATTCGCGTTTGCCCGGCCGGGAAAGTTCCGCTGGGATATCAAGGCACCCTACCAGCAACTGATCGTCACCGACGGCGGCAAGCTCTACTTCTACGACAAGGACCTCAAGCAGGTGACGGTGCGCCAGGCCGGGGAGGTGATCAGCGCGACGCCCGCCGCGGTGCTTTTCGGCGGCACTGACCTGGACCGCGCCTTCACCCTGAATGATCAGGGTGCCAAGGACGGCCTGCTCTGGGTCGAGGCGATCCCCAAGCTCGGCGATAGCGGGTTCGAGCGGATCCGCATCGGCATGCGAGACGGCCTGCCGGCGGAGATGGAGGTCAAGGACGCCTTCGGCCAGATCAACCGCTTCACCTTCACCCGGATCAGCCGCAATGCGGATGTCTCCGACAGCGACTTCAGCTTCTCGCCGCCACCCGGCGTGGACGTCATCGAGTGAACCGCTGCGCCGGGCGCAATGCAAGGCGGCAACGAGGCCGCTGTCGCCGCTGTCGCCGCTGTCGCTGTCATGGCTGATCTTTTCCGCAGCGCTCCCGCGGCCCCTCTGGCCGAATCGCTGCGACCCGCCACGCTGGACGACGTCATCGGCCAGGCCCATCTGATCGGGCCGGGCAAGCCCCTGCGATTGGCTTTTGAAAGCGGCAGGCCCCACTCGATGATCCTCTGGGGGCCGCCGGGCGTCGGCAAGACCACGCTGGCTCGCCTGACGGCCAGTGCCTTCGGCTACGACTTCATCGCCTTGTCGGCGGTGCTGTCAGGCGTCAAGGACATCCGTTCGTCGATGGAGCAAGCCGAGCACAACCTGGCCCGGGAGCGCAAGACCATCCTGTTCATCGACGAGATCCACCGGTTCAACACGAGCCAGCAGGATGCGCTGCTGCCGTTCGTGGAATCGGGGCTCGTCACCTTCATCGGTGCGACCACCGAGAATCCGTCGTTCGAGGTCAACTCGGCCTTATTGTCGCGAGCCCAGGTCTACCTGCTCGAGGCGCTCAGCGACGCGGAACTGCGGGCCCTGGCTGTCCGCGCCCAGCAGCGGGTCCTGCCGCACTTGCAGCTTGACGACGCCGCCCTGGCAACCCTGGTCGGCTATGCCGACGGCGACGCCCGCCGTCTGCTGAACCTGCTGGAGCAGGCCGACACGGCGGCGCATGCGTCCGGCGTCCGGCGGATCGACGCAGCATTCCTGAGCGAAGCCTTGACGCTCAATGCGCGCCGCTTCGACAAGGGGGGCGACAACTTCTACGATCAGATCTCGGCATTGCACAAATCGGTCCGAGGCTCCAACCCCGACGGCGCGCTGTACTGGCTCTGCCGGATGCTCGATGGCGGGGCGGATCCGCGCTATCTCTGCCGTCGGGTCATTCGCATGGCCTGGGAAGACATCGGTCTCGCCGATCCGCGGGCGATGCAACTGGCCAACGATGCGGCGCTGACCTATGAGCGGCTTGGATCGCCGGAAGGGGAACTGGCGATCGCCCAGGCCGTGCTCTACCTGGCGGTTGCCGCCAAGAGCAACGCCGGTTACATGGCCTACAACCAGGCCCGGGCATTCATCCGCAACGACAAGTCCCGCGAGGTGCCGGTTCACCTGCGCAATGCCCCGACGCAACTGATGAAGGCACTGGGGCATGGCAAGGCCTACCGGTATGCCCATGACGAGCCGGACGCCTACGCAGCCGGGGAGACCTATCTGCCACAGGATATGGACCCACCCGGCTGGTACCAGCCGGTGGAGCGTGGACTGGAAGCGAAGATTGCGGAGAAGCTCCGGCAACTGCGCAAAAAGGACGACGAGGCGGCCGACTGACCGCGCCACCGGCGTGGTGCGGCCTGCTTCAAGACGGCCGGTGATCCTGGGACGTTCAGTAGGTCAACTCGAGAAAGACGAGGTGATCATCCGCCCCCGGCCAGGTTCGCCCGACCACGCGTTCTCCATTGAATTCGGCAACCACTGT
>JBBRJB010000258.1:0-4897 GCA_038220085.1 Burkholderiales bacterium | reverse complement strand
GCGGCACTTCGGACGCGCGGCGGAAGCCTGTTTCGTGAGCCAGCCGACCCTGTCGGTTGCCATCAAGAAACTGGAGGAAGAACTCGGCGTGCAACTGTTTGAGCGCGGGAGTACCGAGGTGAGCATCACGCCGATCGGCGGCCAGGTGGTCGAGCAGGCGCAGCGGGTGCTGGAGGAATCGTCGGCGATCAAGGAAATCGCCAAGCAGGGCAAGGATCCGCTGGCGGGGCCGCTTCGCCTCGGCGTGATCCATACCATCGGGCCTTACCTGCTGCCGGCGCTGGTGCCGCGGATGATTAAAGTTGCGCCGAAAATGCCCTTGCTGCTGCAGGAGGGTCTCACGATCAAGCTGCTGGAAGCCTTGCGCCTTGGCGACATCGACGTCGCCATCCTCGCGGAGCCGTTTCCCAACCACGGGTTCATCACCCAGGCGGTCTATGACGAGCCGTTCGTGGTCGCGGTGCCCGACCACCATCCCTGGGCGAAGCGCAAGTTCGTCAAGTCGTTGGAACTGAAGGACGAGACGATGCTGCTGCTCGGTACCGGGCACTGTTTCCGCGACCAGGTCCTGGAAGTCTGCCCCGAACTGTCCCGATATTCGCAAGCCAGCGCGGGTATCCAGAAGACTTTCGAGGGCTCCTCCCTGGAAACGATCCGGCATATGGTTGCCTCGGGCATCGGAATCACGGTGTTGCCGTGGACCGCGATGCCGGCAGGCGTGCGCAAGGGCAGCCTGAGCGGCAATGGCAGCGAGACCGCTTCCGCGCCGGCTGCCGCCAACGCGTCGCCGACAGGCGATCCCCACAGCGATGGACTGCTGACCTATATCCCCTTCAATCCCGTCCCCCCCACGCGGCGGGTGGTGCTGGCCTGGCGCAAGAGCTTCACGCGCACCGCCACCATCGCCGTCCTCCGGCAGGCGATCCTGGCGCTCGAACAGTCGGGCGTGACGATCCTGCCGGACGAGAAGCCGGCATCGCATTGATGGTCCCTATCCATGATTGACTATCCGACGATCGAGGCAACCATCGGCAACACGCCGCTGGTGAAGCTGGTCAGGATTCCGCCGCCGCCGGTGCGGGACAGCGGCATCCTGATCCTGGGCAAGCTCGAAGGCAACAATCCGGCGGGCTCGGTCAAGGACCGGCCGGCGATCTCGATGATCTCGCGTGCAGAGGCCCGGGGCGAGATCAAGCCCGGCGATACGCTCATCGAGGCCACCTCCGGCAATACCGGCATCGCCCTCGCCATGGCCGCGGCCATCCGGGGCTATCGCATGATTCTCGTGATGCCGGAAAACCAGTCCATCGAGCGGCGCCAGTCGATGGCGGCCTACGGCGCGGAGCTCATCCTGGTCACCAAGGAGCAGGGCATCGAAGGCGCGCGGGACCTGGCGCAGAAGATGCAGGCCGAGGGCCAGGGCAGGGTGCTGGACCAGTTCGGTAACGACGACAACTGGGCCGCGCACTATGAGGGCACCGGCCCCGAACTCTGGAGCCAGACCCAGGGCACGATCACGCATTTCGTTTCGGCGATGGGCACCACCGGCACCATCACCGGCGTGTCCCGCTACCTGAAAGACCGCAATCCGTCGGTGCAGATCATCGGCGCGCAGCCTTCCGAGGGCTCCTCGATTGCCGGCATCCGCAAGTGGCCGCCCGAGTACATGCCTTCGATCTACCAGCATGCCATGGTCGACCGCCTCGAGTACGTGAGTCAACAGGATGCCGAGGAGATGGCGCGCCGCATGGCGGTGCAGGACGGTATCTTCTGCGGCATCTCGGCAGCCGGTGCTTGCATCATCGCGCTTCGCATCGCTGAAGAATGGCGCCAGCGCATGCTGTCCGAGCCGGACCTGGCGCCGGCCACCATCGTTTTCGTAGTCTGCGATCGGGGCGACCGCTACTTGTCGACCGGCGTGTTCCCCGCGTGACTCGCGCAGCTTGAAGGCCCACCGGTGAAGGTCGCCGACCTCAAGGCGCCGGCCGGCTATGCGCATCCGTTGCGAGGCGTGATGCTGATGATCGGGGCCGTCACCCTCTTCAGCGTCATGGACACCGGCGCCAAGTACCTGGCCGAGCGCTATCCGGTGCTGCTGGTCACCTGGGCGCGATTCTTCTTCAACGTGCTGATCATGCTGGTCGTGCTCGGACCGATCTTCGGTCGCCGCCTGATCGCAACCCGGCGGCCGGCGATCCAGGTCGTGCGCGGCCTCGCGCTGGGGGCGTCCTCCGTGTTTTTCGTGAGCGCCTTGCCTCACATGCGGCTTGCCGACGCGTCTGCGGTGAGCTTCGTCACCCCGATGCTGGTCACACTCGGTGCGGTCTACGTGTTCGGCCAGAAGGCGCCGCCGGGAACGTGGTTCGCGCTGGCAGCCAGCTTCACCGGGGTGCTGCTGGTAATCCAGCCCGGCAGTTCCACCTTCACCTGGGCGGCGATACTGCCGTTGTGCACGGCCGGCTTCGCGGCGGTGTACCAGTTGCTGACCAGCCGCCTCGCGGGTGTCGACGACGGGATCGCGTCGCTGTTCATCGGCGCGCTGGTCTGTGTCCTCGCGCTGAGCGCCCCGGTGATGCTGGTCTGGGTCTGGCCGCGGTCGCTGCTCGATGGCCTGTTGTTCGTCGGCGTCGGCGCCATGGGCGCCTGCAGCCATTACCTGATCATCCGCGCTTTCGACTACGCGCCGCCGGTGGTGCTTGCACCGTTCGCTTACATGCAGATCGTCGCTGCCCTGCTGCTCGGATGGCTGGTCTTCAGCAATTTCCCTGGACCGCTGTCGTTGGCCGGAATGCTGCTGATCGTCGCTACCGGCGTCCTGATGGCGCTGCGCCAGCGGGTCGTGGGCCGACGACGGTAGCCGGCATTCGCATCGCGGCTACTGGTGCCGATGCGGATGCGGCAGCACCAGGTAGCAGGTGCCGCGCTCGACGGCGAGGCTGATCCGGGCGCCATGCGGCAGGGTCAGCACCGGGTCCGAATGGCCGAAGGGCAGGCCGGTGACGACCGCTGCCCGGGTCTGCTTGCCGAGCCACCGGTAGACGGCCGGCAGATCGAAGCCGCGGTCCTTCGGATGCAGCCGGTAGCCGTTGACGTGGCCGAAGACGATCGCCTTCTGCCGGTCGAGCACCCCGGCATGCAGCAACTGGGTCAGCATGCGCTCGATCCGGAAGGGATGCTCGTTGACATCCTCGAGGAAGAGAATGCCGCCGTCGACCTTGGGAAAGAACGGCGTGCCGAGCAGCGCACAGACCATGGCCAGGTTGCCTCCCCACAGGATTCCCTCCGCCTCGAGCCCGCTGTTGCCGCGGGTGGCAAACCCGAGCGCCTCGAGGGAGCCGTCCACGGTGTCGGTGAATGTCTCCATCGTGGTGAGATCGATATCCGCGAAATTCTCGGCGCCGAAGCCGGCGGCAAGACAGGGACCGGCCCAGGTCACTGCCCGCGCCCGAGCCAGCATGGCCAGGTGAAAGGCGGTGAAATCGGACAGGCCGACCCACTGCTTGCCGGCCTTCGCCAGTTTGCGGAAATCGAGCAGGTGCAGGTAGCGGGTGAGGCCGTAGCCACCGCGGGTGGCCATGACGATGTCGCAGTCGGCGTCGCCCGCCCGGTCGAAGGCGCCCGCCCGGGCCTTGTCCGTGCCCGCGAAGCGCTGATGTTTCGACAGCGCCGAGCGGTCCAGTTTCACCGAGAAACCGATCTGCGACAGGTGGGCGACGGCACGCCGGATCCGATCCGGGTCCTCGATCGCGCCGGACGGCGAGATGGCGTAGATCGAGCGCTTCGTCATTGCGGCGTCGGTGCGGCGGCTGTCTTTCTCTGGCGAAGTTCGGCGGCCAGTTCGATCACCGCCATCGCGTAGAAGTAGGATCGGTTGTAGCGCGTGATCGCGTAGAAGTTCCGGGTTCCGAGCACATGGTCGGCCGGCGAGTCCGCGTTCACCAGGTCGGCCAGCACCAGCGGCTGGTCGGGCGGGATCTCCATCGGGCTGGTGATTCCCGCCTGCGAGAGGGCGAGGATGCTGAACGACGGCACCGGCCCGGCGTCGATGAACGGCCGGGCGCGGGCGAGGTCTGCAACTTCAACCGGGAAATGAGTCCGTTCGCCTTGCACCCAGCCGTGCCGGTTGAGGAAGCTCGCGACGCTGCCGATCGCGTCGGCTGTGCCGTTGCGCAGGTCGATCCGGCCGTCCTTGTCCAGGTCGACCGCGAAGCGCCGGATGCTGCCAGGCATGAACTGCGGCGTGCCGATTGCACCGGCGTAGGAGCCGAGCGGTTCGAGCGGATCGAGGCGGTTCTCCCGCGTGTAGAGCAGGAACTGTTCAAGTTCCGAGCGGAAGTAGTCCGCGCGCGCGGGGAAGTCGAAGGCCAGGGTCGACAGCGCCTGCGCGACGCTGAAGTTGCCGGTATTGCGGCCGTAGATGGTTTCGACGCCGATGATGGCGACGATGATCTCTTCCGGCACACCGTAGAGTGCCGATGCGAGCTTCAGTTCCGCGTCGTTGTCCTGCCAGAAGTCCAGGCCGCCGTTGATGCGCACCGGCTCGATGAAACGCGCCCGATACTCCCGCCAGGAGCGGCGGTGGCTGCCGCCGGTGCCGGGCGTCATCAGCCGGATGACCCGGTCGGACGGCTTCAACTGATCGAACATCGACTGCAGCGTGGTCCGCTCGAAGCCGTGGCGCTGCGCCATCTGCTCTATGAACGCCCTGACCTCGGGCCGGTCGCCGAAACGGGTCGCCTGCTTGGGCGGCGTCGCCGACTTCGCCTGGGCCGAGACGAGGCTCGGCAGCAGGATCGCCGACAGGGTCCCGGCTGCAAGCAGGAGGGCGAGTGCGAGGCCGAAGCGTCGGGTGACGGGCTTGCTGGGGCGAGCCTTCACGGTTTGAATGAACGGACCA